>CAMWWH010000018.1 GCA_947177975.1 uncultured Clostridia bacterium
AGGACTTGGACGCCGACAGGTGCCCACGCTCCTCCGCCGAAAAAATTCTCGCCACTCTCGACAAGCTGGGTCTGACGGGCGATGACCCCGTAATATGGCAGAGCGAACGCGAAAAGGTTTACGCCGAAAAGGAGAGCGAGCTTGCAAAAAAGGCGCGCATATATCCGTGCTTTTGCACGCGAGCGCAACTGCACGCCGCGGAAGCTCCCCGTTTAAGCGACGGCGGAGTTATCTATTCGGGCGCGTGTAAAAATCTTACGGCGGAGCAAATAAAAGCTTTAAGCGCAACCCGCCGCCCCTGCTATCGCGTGGAAGTTCCAGACGAAGAAATATCGTTTAACGATTTGATTGCGGGAAGAACGGTACAAAATCTCAAAGAGGACTGCGGAGATTTCATTTTAAGGCGCAGCGACGGAGTTTACGCGTATCAGTTCGCAGTAGCCGTAGACGACGGCGAGAGCGGCGTTACGGAGGTCGTACGCGGCAACGATTTATTGCTGAGTACTCCGCGCCAGATTTGGCTTATGCGGCTTTTGAGGTACGCCCCGCCCGTATATTGTCATATACCGCTTGTGTGCGACGGCTCGGGGCGCAAACTTAGCAAGAGCGAGGGCGACAGCGCCGCCCGATTAGTTGACAAGTATCCGCGCGAGAATGTGCTGGGATTGCTTGCATACAGTGCGGGCTTAATCGAAAGTAACCGCCCCGCCACTCTCGCCGAGCTTACGGCGGACTTTTCGTGGAGCAAAGTAAAAAAGGATAAAATTTATTTAGATAAAGATTTACTGAATTTTCAATAATTTTTTTAAACGAATTAAAAGTATTTGACAAGTAAAAATATATTTAGTAAAATGATAAAGCTGTTCCGAAGAGCAGTTTTAAACGCACCGTTAGCTCAACTGGATAGAGCGACGAGCAACGCATTTCTCGAAACAGTGTAGTACACTGTTTTGGCGTTGCGAGATGAGTGAGCGCATATGTCCCGCGCGAACGGTGACCGAAAACGGCGACGACCTTGCGCCGTTTGAGAAGGTCTACGGAACCAAAGGCGAGCCTTTGGCACTCATTAAACTGAATAACTAAGATATGCACCGTTAGCTCAACTGGATAGAGCGTTGGTCTACGGAACCAAAGGCTAGGGATTCGAATTCCTTACGGTGCACCAAACAAAACCTAAGTCGAATATCGGCTTAGGTTTTGTTTTATTACGGCGAAGGGTGAGAATCCCTACGGATTTGCCCGCCCCGCTTAGCGGGTACTTCGTGCCGATAAGTCGGGGCGCACGGAGCGCAAGCGCAGTATTTCCTTACGGTGCACCAAACAAAAAAAGCCGAATTTACTTTAAAAAGTATTTCGACTATCATTGAAATTTATAATTGTGAATAATAGTAACGAACAATTAACCAACTTCTCTTTTTCTTGTCTGTCTTGTTAATAATGCTAAAACTATCACCCAGCGGATGAACAGTTATTTGGACCCTTTTATCTTCACTATTTATTTCATTAATTAAACTTATCACATTAAAATTATCTTCGTGGAAATGACCAATGTTAAGGAGTTGACTTTTACGATGTAAATAAAATACAGTGGTTTCACGAACGTCTATGGCAAAACGCAAGAAAACACCCCCTAAATCCCATAGAAATTCATTATTACCTATTTCCACGCTGCCCTTTAAGTTGGCAGACTTTATATATTCCATTATAGCAAGAACTTCGTCCCCATTCCCAACATTCATTCTTAGTACACTCTCCGCTAAATTACCGTTTATTGTACAACCAATTATAGCGTATTTGCTAAATAAATGCAAGTGAAATATTAAAACGGCACTATTGCGGGTGCCCCCCGAAACCGCCGTATCGATAACTTTTTTATAACCTTTTATGAATTCTGTTTGTATAATTTATAATGCGGTGTTATAATTAAATAAAAAATTGGAGGCGGCATATGGAAGAGTTACAGGGCGTATTGCAGCAACTGTACGATTTAATAGAACAAGACGTTCCCGACGCCGAGCTCGCCGAACAATTAAGCGACTACCACGAAGGCGATATAGCCGACATATACCCCAACTTAAGCGAAGAAGCGCGTAAACGTCTGGCGCGCGTGCTCTCCCCCGAAGTGCTCTCCGACGTGTTCAGTTATCTGGAAAACGCCGAAGAATACATCGAGGATATGGATACGGAACACGCCGCCGACATTATCGAGTGCATGGACGCGGACGACGCGGTCGACCTTCTGGACGAACTCGAAGAAGACACCCGCGACGAAATTATCAAGCTTCTCGACGACGAAGCCGCAGAGGACATTAAGCTTATAAATTCCTACGAGGACGACGCGGTCGGTAGCCGAATGACCACGAACTTTATACTCGTCAAGTCGGATATGAGCATTAAGGCGGCTATGAAGTCCATGGTAGAGCAAGCCGCCGAAAACGACAACGTCTCCACAATTTACGTCGAAAATGCGGACGGCGCATACTGCGGCGCAATAAATTTGCGCGATTTGATAGTTGCCAGAAACAACATTCCGCTCGACGACATTATAATGAACTCCTACCCTTCCGTCTATGCGACCGAAATCATAGAGGAATGTATAGACCGACTCAAAGATTATCAGGAAGATTCGATTCCCGTTCTCGGCGCGAAAAACGAGGTGCTGGGCGTAATTACTTCCACCGACCTTATCGAAGCGGTTGACGACCAGTTGGGTGACGACTATGCAAAGCTCGCAGGTCTGACCGACGAGGAAGATCTTAAAGAGCCGCTGTATCGTTCGCTTGCAAAGCGTATCCCTTGGCTTTTAATTCTGTTTGCGCTCGGGTTGGGAGTTTCGAGCGTGGTTAGCAGCTTCGAATACGTCGTAGCGAGTTTACCTATTATAATAAGTTTCCAGTCACTGATTTTGGATATGGCGGGCAACGTCGGCACGCAGTCGCTTGCGGTAACCATACGAGTGCTTTCCGACGAGCATTTAACAGGCAGGCAAACGCTCAAACTTGTGTTTAAAGAGCTACGGGTCGGCACGGTGAACGGATTTATTCTCGGCACGCTGTCCTGCGTGTTCGTCGGCGTATTCCTTCTTGTAACGGGCTCGGGAGCGGCAATCGTAGCTTCGCACGCTCTTGCATATTCCGCCGCGCAGATGTCGTTTTTGATTTCGGGCTGTATAGGCATTGCAATGTTTGTTGCAATGATACTTTCCAGCTTATTCGGCACGATTATCCCCGTATTCTTCAAGAAGATTAAAATAGACCCCGCGGTAGCCTCGGGTCCGCTGATTACCACCATTAACGACCTTATAGCCGTCGTTACCTATTACGGTCTTGCATGGCTTCTTATAATCAACTTTACACTTTAAAATAAAGCAAAGCCGCCCCAAGGAAAACCCTTGGGGCGGCTTTAATTTTATCAATAACATTTACGCTCTTTCTTCGCGGAAGCGCTCGTAACTGTCCAAAAGCTCTTGCGAGATGGACGGCGGCGTTTTCTTGAAAGCCTTTTTAAACATTGCGCGCGTCAAAGGCAACGGCGAGGTTATGCCCTTTCCCTGCATTTCCTCTAACGCGGTGCGGCAAGCCTCTTCGATTATTCCGCATATATCCGCCGCCGAATAGTAGCCCGCGCACTCCTCGTATACCCCCACGTTGGGGTCGTTTATAACCCGCTTCCTCTCGGTCATTTCCAGCACGTCGTCCGCGGTGATATCCGCAAGCTCTATCCCTTTAAGCTTGCCCTCGATTATGGCGCGCTTAGCCTCTCTGTCGGGCGGAGTCACGTGCACGAGATGCGAAAAACGCTTGTATCTGAGGTACGCGGGGTCGATTACGTCGGGGCGGTTGGTAGCCGCAATCATAATCCTCTTCGCGCCGTTTACGCCGAAACCGTTTATGCGCTGTAAAAGCTCGGTAGTCACCGCCGACTTGTAATCTTTTGTATCCTGCGTACGCTTGGAAAATATACTCTCGCACTCGTCCACGAAAAGTATCGCGCCGTCGGGGCACGCGTCAAGCTCCTGAAAGAGCTGTTTTACCGCCTGTTCGGACTCGCCCACGTACGACTTGAAAATGTCGGCGGGCGTGACGATAAACAAGGGCAACTGCATAGAGTTAGCAATCGCCTCGGCGAACATGGTTTTACCCGTACCGGGCGCGCCGTACATCAGCATACCCAGCCCGCCCTCTAACTTGTAGTATTTCAGGACGTCGGGGTTCTGCGCCATAAACGTAAAGCTCTTGACAAGCTTTTTGACGTTTTCCAGACCCTTGACGTCGTCGAACGTCGTCTTGGGAATTGTGCTCGATACCGACGAACCGTACTGCTGCGCCCGCTCGGTGAGCTGCGGCGCGTAGTCGGCGAACCGCTTCGCCTCGCTCTCGTCGTTCAGGCGCGTCGATAGGGTCTTGGCAATCTGCGCCATTCGAAGGTATTCGCGCCGCAGTTCCGCCTGCTCCTCACGCGATAAATCGTTCTTATCGCTGCGGTTGTTTTTTATCTTTGCAATCTTGTCGTGCGATGCGTCGAACTGCTTTTTCAGCTCCTCGATAGAGTCCTGTTTTTCGGTTGCCGCGCCGCTGTTTTTTCCGATTCCCGCCATAATATCCCTCAACTATTACAAAATATCGTCAATTCCGCGCGTTGCGTCGCCGCCCGTTGCGGGTGCGGGCGCAGGTGCCGTAGAGGGTGCGGTTGAGGGTGCGGGTTTACCGCCCCTTACCTCTTCGATATAGCGCAGAGCTCTGTCCTGATTGGGTGCGGGAGCGCCGCCCTTTTCGACGCGCTTAGCTTCCTTCTTGCGCCTCTTCTCGTCCGAACGCGCCATTGACGCGCGCATCTTTTCGAAGCCTATGCGAAGGCTTTCCGTAATCTCGTGCGCCATTTCGACGCGCGCGGTCATATTCTTGATAGCCGTATCGAGGCGGCGGCGGTTGTTCCTCGTCGCCCTGCGCATCATAATTCTGCGTTTAAGCCTTGCGAACGGTCCGTAACTGCGCGATAAAAGCTGTTCGTTGAAATTGTCCTCGTATAAAATGGAATCGTCGATAAACTGTATCGCCGTGGAAAGATACGACGTCGCCACCTGCACCGACGAAATGAGCGTGATTGCGTCCTTCATCTGGAACGCGACGTCGAGGAAGGTTACCATCATCTGATAGCGGTAGTCCTCCGCGCCGTACATATCGTAAAATTCGATGGCTCTGTCGGCGAGTTCCTTAATCTTCTCGTCCATAGCCACGGTCTGGCTTTCGCGGCGGGATTTGAGCTCCGCCTCGTTCATTCTCTGCTCCACAACGCGCCCGCGCGAGCTGTTGTAGTCTTTAAGCTGTGTCTTTGCCATTTTCAGTCGTTCTCCTTTCGGTTGATTATTTGCGCCAGTGCCCTTTCGAGCAACTGTCTTTCGTTTTGATTGTTATCCACCCAGTCGTGAATGAATATGCGGTGAAGCGTCCACCCCCTGACCTCCAGCGAGGAGGGATAACGCATATTGTAGTCGAGGAAATCGTAACTGCCGCCGACGGGCTTTTCGCACCATATGCCCAACTGTGCACCCGTTAAGTTTTCGTCGAGCACGGCTATCGGGATTTTTACCGAACCCTCGGTCACGCCGTAGTCGACCACCACGCGTTCGGGCGCAATTCCCTTTGATAAAATGAAGTCGACCACACTCTTTATAAAGCCGTTTTCGACTTTGCCCGACACGAACTGCCCGCCCTCACCTATCGCAAACCGCGCCGCCGTTTCGAGGTAGTCGCGTATGTAGCTGACGTTTTCGGCGGTAATTTCGGCGGCGCGTACCGAGTGAATGACCGTAACCATACTCTGCGCGCGTGTGACCGCGACGTTGAAAATACACCGCCCTAACTTGCCCTGATTGAGCTGACCGAAGTGCATATACAGTCCGCTTTCCCGCTTTCCGTGCGTGAGCGACAAAATCAAATGCCCCGTTTCCTGCCCCTGCACAGTCTCTATCGTCTTGAAGAAAATCAGCTTTTCGGGCAGGTCGTCGAACTTTTCCAGCGCGTCCTTGATTTTTTTATACAGCGCGGTATCCGCCTGCACCTTGGATTCTATCAGCGAGCACTGCGCCTCGCCGAACGCAACGACGCCCACGGGCATAGATAGCACGTGCGTCTTTTCGTCGTAGTAATTTTCGAAATGTAATTTAAGTTCTTCTACGACCTTATCCGCCTCGGCGATATTTTTGCCCGCGCACACCACGCCGTTATCTACGTAGACGTCCTTGATACCCAGTCCCGCAATTCCTTTCGCAGCTTTTCTTGTGGGTACGGGCGCGGGGAAGGTGCGCATATTCGGATAGAACAGCTCCTGCGAAAACTTAATAAGGCTCTCGACGTTACTGCGGTAATGGCAGACGAGTTCCTCCACGGGGAAGCCGCCGTTTCTCAGCGCCAGCCCGAGTACGGAAATCTCGCTTTCGAGCGAGGAATAGCCGTCGCCGTCACCGTCTTTTACGGGCGAGAGGGTTGTGAAGTGCTTAATCGGCGGCATCTGCCATTCGTCGCCGACTATCACGCACTGCTTACTACGGAAGAGTACGGGCAGCACAAGCGCAGGCTCCAACTGACTTGCCTCGTCGACGATGAGCACGTCGAAGTCCTCGAACTCCTTTCCGTCGAATAAAAGACTTGCCGTGTAGGGCGAAAGAATAAGACAGCGTTTGAGCTTTAAAATCGCACGCGCGTGCCGCTTGAAGGTTAAGCGCATATTTTCGGACGGATTTCTGTCCTCTATAAATATGAAGTCGCTGTCGTCGGGTTTTATGCGCGAAAGGCACTTGCCCTCGATGAGCTTCGCGTTCAGCCCGCACAGCTTCTTTTCCGTATCTTCCAGCTTTGCAAAGTCGTTCCTTGCGCGGGAGCCCAGACCGTTGCGAAGTAGTCCCATCTCCGCGTTTTTGGCGCGAACGGCAAGCGTGAAGAATGAGTGCGCGAACGCGTCCTTGAACGAAACTCCCTTGGGAAGTTTTTCGCCCTTTTCGAAGGGGTACAAAAAGCCGCTCAAACCGAGAGCGTTCTTGGGGCTGTATTTAATAACCGCATAATTAGCCGCGGCGGCAAGCGCGCCTCGGTTTGCAGACTGACCGACCAAGATTTTAAGGTCGGCGAACGTGTTGTCGCCCGCCAGAATGGAGTAGTAGTTTTTAAAATATTTCGTGCCGAATTCAGTCAGCCCGCATATAATTTTATCCGACTTTTCCGAAATTTTTTCAATCGCGTTTATCTGCAAATACGCTTTTATAACGCTTTCGTCCGACGCGCTCTGTTTTCGACACGCTTCGACAAATTCCGCCGCGCCGATTAAGCTTCGTGCGATATTCTTTTCGTTTCCGCATATTTCGCGCGCGTTTAAAATTTTGTCGAATTTCGACAATCGGTCGGAGAGCAGAGCAAGCTTATGCGCGGCGTTCAAGCCGTCAACAAGCTCGCCGACTGTAATTGTGTCGGAGTTTTCCGCAAGCGAATAACAGCCGCATATAAACTCTTGGTTTTCGCAAGCGCCTTCGACGTATGCTTGCACGCTTTTATGCTCATTTGCGCATATTTCCGCGACTGCAATTATACATTCGGTTTGCTCGTCCGTAAGCGGTCGGCGGAAGATTTTGAAAAGCCCCTCTTTGCCCGCCTCGACCTCGCGTTTCAACTCTTCCGAACGGCTGAAAAGTGCGGTTACCCCCACAATATCCTTAAACGAAGGGTTTTTCAGGTAGCTTAAAGCGCATAATGAAGCGTATGCTTTTTTTGCCTTGAAGTCGAAAGCTTTGGGCTTTTCGGGACAGTTTTCAAAGTAGCGAGAAAGCGCGTTCGCGGCGGCTGACAGTATTTCGCCGCTGCCCGCAAAACGGCTTTCCTCGAACACTTCCAGGCACTTCTGTTCCAAAGCTCGGCTCTCGTTTTCGGCGCTCCTGATTTTCCCTATAACCGACGTCAGCGGAGTGAGAGCGTCGTCGCCGAACGAATTGAAAAGCTGCGCATTTGCGCATATGAGCCGTAACTTATTTAAAGTGAGCGAATTGTATGCGGAAAGAGCGTACAGTTTTTCAAGCTTTTCGGCAGAGATATCTTCGGTTAAAACAAGCGGCTTTACCGTGCACTTTTCATATTCCGCAAGGCTTTGTTTCAACTCCGCAACATATTGACTGCAACCGTCGGTTTTTAAAAGCGCTTTGACCTCGCTTTCATTAAGCGTGCTTTTTGCCGCCCCCGCAATTTCCGAAAGCGTAAATAAATCTGCCTGCACCCCGCAATCACTAAGTGCGCTCTCTATATCCGAGTACGCACTTTGAACCGTTTCGGCAATCTCTGCGCACGCGGCAACCGCGCCCTCGGAATCGCACGACAAATCTATGCCGAACCAAGGACTTTTATAAGCCTCGTGACTGCCGCCGTCGGTCAGCACGGCGAAAGCCTTTTCAGCCTCGGCAACGTTGTCGAGCATTGCGATATACTGCTCGCGAGTGACGTTTAATACCGCCTTCCCGTCGGCAAATTCTACCGTCGGAAGATTATCCGAGCAAACCTCGGCAAGCGCGGAATAGAAGCTGTCGCCCGCAACGCAAGTATCGTTGAACATCAGCTCGGCGTATGCGGAAAGCGAGCGCATCGCCTTGGCGCGAGCCGCCGAAGCCTGATTTATATCTGCTTCCAAAGTAGCGCTTGCGCGGTATTCCCTGCAATCGGCTAAAAGCCTTTTGAAGTCCTGCTTGATATCCTCGGGGCGCATATTCGCCGCACTGCGCTCCGTTTCGCTGTCCAAAAGCATTACGAATTTGCGCAAGTTTTCGGGCAGTTTGGCGTACACCTCGGTCAGCGCGGATATCTTCTTGCTTGCAAACAGCACCTTTTTGCCCCGCGATATGAGCGCGGCGAGCATATTCGCAATCGTGACCGTCTTGCCCGTGCCCGGAGGTCCTTTTACTATTAAAGACTTTCCGTTTACGACGTCCGAAATTATCTTTTCCTGCACGCTGTCGCGCTGTAATACGAATTCGGGCAGAACTGCTTCGCCGCCAAAGGGGTCGGGCGAGGACTTTTCGAATATCTTTTCCACAAGCCTGTGGGAATAAATCTTTTCTTTATTGCGACGAATGTCGTAGTACGTGCACAGTTCGTCGTGCTTGTACTGCGAAATCACAACGACGTCCTTATCGAACTCGAACAGCGTGCCTTCGCTACCGCCGCCAAGGTTACAGCTTTTAATATACTCCGCAACCCTTTTTAAATACTCCGCGCCGTCGCCGAGCGCAGCCAAATCCACGGGCTCGCTCAAAGAGTTCCCCGCCGCGGGCAAGCCCTCCGCCAGTTCCTCGGAATAGATTTGCGCAAGCTTGGCTATGAGGCAGGGATTTATATACACGTCGTCAGCAATAAACTCGATTGATACGGGCGCGGAACCACTCGACACCACGAGCTTGACGGGATAGATTAAAAAGGGCGTGGTTATGTCCTTTAAAATTTCCTTGCCTTGCTCTTTTACGCAGACGCGCCATTTAAGAGCGCCCACGCTTAAAAACAGCGGGTTGTTGCCGCGGGCTATCAAGTCCTTGCGTGCGCCCGAAATAAAAGCGTGCAGAGCTTTAACGTCCTGCTTGCCGTCGGACGACTGCCAGGCAAACGTGTTCGAGCCCGTCGTAACTCGCTGTTCGCCGCCCGAAAACGCACTGTTCAAAAGCACCGTGTTGCCCGTCTTGCCGTATCTTTCGGCGGCGGTCAATATTGTGTACGCGCTGAAATCAACGCAAGCGTGCGAGAGCAAAAACGTAGCCCCGCCCCCTGCGTTCAAATCTATAAGTTTATTGTCGGCAACCTCGTTTATGTGCAGAAGTTCGCCGATAAAACCGTCTAAATACCGTGTATCTTTCATTATTCAGCCTGCCGTCAGTCTAAATCGATTGCGTTCAAAATTACGTCGCTACTTCCGTATTTGCCCAGACAGTCGTTGGCAAACGCGCGGGCGTCGCTCTCGACAATCTGCACGGCATACGTGCTGTAACCTTTCGAGTTGGTTACGTAGTTGGAAAAATTGTACTGCCACTCGGCAATGCGCCCCGCCGTAACGTGCAGTTCGGATAAGTACCACTCCTGCCACCCCGCCTGAATACAGTAGTGCTGAAAAGCGTGGTAACATTCGTGACATATCGTGTTTGCAATGCCGCTTAAATTATTTGTATGGCTTTGCTTGTAAAGCACCTTCTTGCCGCCGTCGACGCACAGTCCCGAAGCTCCGCCCGCAAGCGTTTCGGCAATCTCTGTTTTGGGAATTGTTTCCACGCCGAGCGTTCGCATAACCAGCTTGGTCGCCTCGGCAATGCGCTCCGCCTTTACTTCCTCGGGGAAGGTCTTCCAGTCGTCGGCGGAAGCCCCGCTCAAAAGACAGTAAAGGCAGATTGCGGCACACTTTTCGAATACCGAAAAATTGCCCTCGGCAATCTTACGGATATTTTCGGGATTGACCGCCTTTATATCGTCGTAATCGAAACGCTTCGCCTTGTTGACTACTATATCGTCGTGATAGTTGCCCCAGCCGCCGTCGATAAACAGCGCCTGACGAGGCAGTTTGAGCATATATTTTTTCGCCGCGGGGGAGTTTATCCGCGATATTTCCGCCGCGATTTCCAGCCAGTTTGCACCCGCGTTGAAAGCCTTGACAGCCTCGTTCAGCCCCGCGTAACCGCAGAATGGCAGACTCTCTTTAACCTCCGCTCCGTCGCCCTCTTCGGGCAACATTTTAAGCTCTTTGAAAAGCTCCACCGTCTGCGAAAAGTCGGGCATCGAGAGATATAAAAAGCTGATATCCAGCTCTGACAAATCGCCGCTTGCCGCCTTTGCCGCCTCGTCGTAAACGCTGCGCGTGCCGTCGTCAGCAACTATGTAAGCGCGCCTGCCGCCCTTGCAAAAGCTCATTACCGCGCGGTAAAAATCGCCCTTGTTAGGCGCGCGGAAGTGCGGCATACCGTAAATTACGACGTCCGCTCCCGTCCTCGACAGACTGTTGAAAAACTCCGTCACCGCCCCGCTTTCCGCGTTCTCGAAGGCAATGGATTGCAGTTTATAAATCCTATTGCCCCCCGAATATACCGCCGCGAACAGCTCTGCCTCAGCCGCAAACGGAGTGAACAGCACCAAAGCGCGCGCAAGGTCTGACACGTCGGTTGTCGGGTAATATTCGTACCTCTTCTGATTTAAAGACTCGGTAATATCCTCTGCCGAAGTACGCATAAGCCCCGCAATCTGCTCGGCGCACAGAGTCGCCGCAGTGCCGTCGGCAACAGCGCACAGCTCTCTTATGTCGCCTGTTATCTGCGCCTTCAAGTCGGGAAAACGCGCTCCGTCCGAAAAGATATTTTCGGGAAGGTTCAGTTTTTCGATAAGAGGAATTTTGTCCGCAAGCGCTTTCGATACCGCCCTGCACTCCTCGCTGTTTTTCGCAACGCACCGCCCTTCGCCGTCGCACAGCCTTCCCTTTAAGGTAATTGCGTCCGCCATTATCGCGTCGACGGCGCTTGCACATACGTGCACGCGTGCAACCAGCTCGCCCGTCTTTTTAAAGCCGAGAGCTTCGCACTCGCTTTTCGCGCTATCGGCAAAGTCGGCAAGCGCAAGGAAGTCGGCGTGCTCGTACCCCTCGCAGAAGTATTCCGAGGCGTACGCTTTGAGTTGCAGTTTGATTTTCAAAAACTGCGCGTTCTCGCGGTTCTCGGCGCTGACCGCCTTGGACAGCGCACCGCCGTCGAAAAGCGGCGCAAGACTGTCCGCCGCACCGATAAGTTCGGCGCGGTCACAGCTTTTAATATAAACGCCGTAAGCGGAATTTATGATTTCGATAACGGTTGCCATAGAAAGTTTTATTTATCGTCGTTTTTGATAGTAAACGTGACGGCGTCGGTCTTTTCTTCCGTGTCGGGTTTTGCCGCGCCCGCCCTTCTTGCAAGCCTGCTTTCAAGACGCTTTTTCGCCTCGTCCTCGCCGCCTGCGGCGCCTCTCGCGCCTGCCGTCTGCCCGAGGCGCTGTCTGCGTGCGTCTTCCTGCTCGCGCAGAATTCTTTCCTCCTGACGGCGGTTTTCTCTCATTCTGTCGTTTATCTTATTGAAGCCCGAGAGGTTTCTTCTCTGACGGCGGATATCCTCCTCCGCCTCGCGGATAACCGTTTCGACGGATACGTAGACCTCGTCGATGTCCTTGTCTGAAAGTCTGCCCGTAAGCGTATCGTACACGCCGTTGAAATCTATTCTCTCGCACAAAATCACGAACATTGCGGGGTCGGTGTTGCGGTAAGCCTCGATTTTCTTGACGAAGTCCTCGAAGTTCTTGGCAATCTTGTCCCTGACCCTGCTGCCGCCCTGCGCATCGCGAAGCTGCAATTTCACGTCCTGACTTTCGTAGTTGTAGTCTTCCTGTAAATTTTTGAGCTCCTGCTCCAAATCGGCAGCCTCGTCGTCCAAATCGGCTACCTTCATATCGGCAACGACCGCGTCCGTTTCACCGTTCTGATAGGCAAACAGCACGCTGTCCGTTTCGTTCTTGATTTCCTCTAAGCGCGCGTTAATTCTGTCGCGCTCGGAAAGATATTCGGTCTGCAAACGGTTGAGCTCGCCCTGCAACGCTTCGACGCTGTACAAAAGCGCCGTCTGGTTTCTGAAATCGGCAAGGTGTTCGCGCATACCGTCGGTGCGCTCGGCGAACTTCGCCGCGTGAATGATAAAGCCCACGTCGTCGCAGTCGTCCTTGTATTCGTAGTAGTCCACGCCTCGCTTTGCGTTCTTTCTGACGGTAGCCGAAAGCTTCTGCCACTCCTTGGCAACGTCCAGCGCGCGTTTAAGTCCGTCGACGGTATCCGAATAGCAGTTATAGCGTGATACCGCCTCGCGCCAGTCCATAAGCGCCTCGAAAATCTTAACCTGATATTCGGCGGCGTGCTTGCTCGACGCGTCGGCAACGTGCGAGAGCACTTCCTTCATCTCTTCGAGCACCGCCTTGCTTTCGGAAAGCTTGCCGCAAAGCGTTTCGTTGTCCTTTCTTATCGTCATAATAGCTTCGGCGGCGGTAATGCAGTCGTTGAGGTTGCCCGTCAGCTGATTTACAATATCCATATCTATTTCCTTCCTTAAATATTTGGCGTCGTTAACAATCTGAACGCGCTTTTTGTCCGTCTTGGCAAGGTTGACTTCCTTTCTGCTCGTGCCCGCAATCATCGACACAATCAGCTTTATAAGCTCCTTGATATCGTCCTCGCACTTGGAAAATCCGTAGTTCACGCCGTAGCTTGCCATCCTGTACAAGTCGTCGTAAATTTCACCCGCAAGCGCGGCGCACTCGTCGTTTACGTAGCCCTCCGTGCCCTCGCGTTCGACCGTCTTGTCGTACCTTATTCCGTTGTCGTCTAAAATTTTAAAAAGTTGTTCCTTGGTCATAATTTCCCCCATTCGTTATCGCATACTACGCGGTCAAGCAAGTTATCGAGCGCACTCTTTATCGGCGTTAACTTGCCGTTTATAAAGAATTGCACGTCGTCGTCACTGAAAATATATCTCGACTTCCCGCGCTCTTTGGCGCTTTCTTTCAAGCGGATAAACCGCGCGAAATTGTCCTTAACCATCAGTTCGCTCATATCTTTGCGTTGCTTGCCCGAAAGATATCTGTGCCCGCCGACTTCGTTGTTGACAAAGTACAGCCAGACCTCGCCGCCTTTAAGCGCGTCCAGCGCGGCGCGCGAGGCGGACGTGTTGTTTACCCTGAACACCCTCGCGCCGTCGTCCAACCACACGTTTACGTCGCCGCAAGTTTTCATAGCCTCGCTTTTAGGCTCGAACACGCGCCCCGCTTCCATCGCCGTCAACCCGATTATTCCGAACAGCGGCGCGCGCGTCCGGTTGCGCCTGCACGAAATAAGCACCGTTTCGGCAAACTTATCGCCGTCGCCCGAGGTGTTGCGCACGCGAGTTCCGAGTTCCGACTCTATACCGAATTTCGCGCGTATTCTGTCTGTGTTTTCGGTAATCGAATACTTGCCCTCCGAATAGCCCGCAAGCGGTTTCTGCGCCCCCGCGAGCATATCCACGAACATTCTCGCCGCCGAACGCTGCAACTCGCTCCACTCGGTTTCTGGCACTACGCCGTCAATACAGCGCGGCGGTTCGTCGCAGTAGACGACCTTTGCATAGTAGTCGCACGCAACGCGGCAACGGAATTCCTCCGTGCGTTCGGTTGAAATATAGTCCTTATCGTAGTAGAAAGCCATTTTAACCACCGCGCGCGGTTCGCCCAAAGCCACCGCCTCGCGGCACAGCCCTATCGCCTTTTCGACAAGCGTATAGTCTCCCCCGCCTTCCAGCCACTTGCAGTACAGACTTTCGGACAGTGCGAACAGCTCTCTGCCACGCGCCGTGAATTTCAGTTCGGGCACGGTGTCGGATATGAGCCGTTTATTAGATAGGCTCGCCATCTGCCCGTCGTACAGTTCCAATATTTGCTCGTCAGTTCTTTTCAACTTCCACCTCTTCGCGCTCCAAAACTCCGCTTATTTTAAACGTAACCGTTCTGCGCGTCGTATTGTCGTCGTATCCGCCCACGTCGATTTCGAAAACGTAATCGCCTGCGGCTTTGATTTCATATTCGCCAAATTCGGTATAAATTAACACCAGCGGGCTAAGCTGCAAGTCCGCTTCGCCGTTACGGTAAACGGTAGACGACCATATAACCGAATTGCCGCGCCAGCTAATTTTATCGCCCACGCGCACCGCAGTGTCGTAGTCGTCGTAAGATATATTGTTTACGAAGAACTCAACCGCACCCGCCGCAGACTTGACCGTAAAGCTGACCGTACTGTTATTGAGGGTGTAATTATCTAAAACGAACTGGTCGCCGACCACCTCGAACGAGTAATCGCCCGCGTTCTCATACTTAAAGCTGTCGGTAAAATGCTGCTTGTCGCCCGCAACGATATTTTGCACGACATAGCTTACTTCGTGCTCGTTTCCGTCGTAAACGGGGTTTGCGGGCACGTGCCAAACGATTGTCGCCGAGCGCTTTCCGATAGTGTAAGTCAACTGTCTGTTGTTCGCGGGAGTATACGTAAAAGAGTAATTGCCCGCGTCTTCGCAGGTCGGGTCTATTTCCGCCACAGCCGTATGTTCGCCCGCGTATATAGCGTCGCCATTGGTTATTATTACGCGGATATCGTCGTCATCGTAGCCCTTGTTTACTGCGACAGCCGTCACGTTTTTGGAATTGCCGTCGTAAACGAGGTTATCCGCTCCCGACCATTCGAGCTGTACCGCACGCGCTCCTATCTGCAACTGACCGTACACGTATGATATTTCGTAGTTATTCGAGGTAAGTCCCCAGATTTTAACTCCGTGCTCGTAAGTGCCGACGTTCTTACCTTCGTAGGAAATCCACGCCGCGCCGCCAAGCGAGCTGACGCCTTCTCCTTCAACAAATCCCTGACACTGACTTGCCGACAACGCAACCGTTTTCGGTTCGGTTTTTCCGTATGCGACGATAACGCTGTCTGCCGTAATTGTAAGCGACTTTTTAGCTATGGTATAGGGGCGGTTTGCGCCCGTGAGTGTGTAATTGGGGTTGGAAGTCGTAGCCGTTGCCGTATACGAACCCGCGTTTTTATTGCCGCCGCTCACGCTTAACGCCAGCATACCGTCTGCGGGTATGCCGTAAGCGGTAGCCAAGGGGCACTGCGACAAGCCGTTGTATTCGAGGTTTTCGTAGTTCGCCCAATCGACTGCAACGGGGCACGGCTGAATAGTCACGCTGTTTTTCGGGTTGGTAATCTGATAGTCGAGGTTTGTGATAGCGTTGGTTACTATCGTGAAATTGTACGTGCCCGCGTCTTTAAAGCTTTTTAAACCGGGTAAGTTATAATTAAGAGGATTTCCTTCAACCTGCTGACTTTCGTCAAGGCTGACCGAAACTTCTTTCAGCGTGCCGTCGTACACTCTGTTTTCGGGCAGATGCCAGTCGAAAGTGACCTGCTTGCGGTTGATTTTCAGTTCTACCGAAACCTCGGCAAACGCCCCCAAAGAGGTAATCTCGTCGCCGCCGACCTGGACCCAAAGCGTGTAAACGCCCGCCCTTTCGGAAGGTCTGGGACGCGTAAGAGATACGTTTTCTGTGCTCCAGCTCGCCTGCGTATCGTCTTTATAGAACCATGCGTACTCCGTCCTTATTCCGTCGGCTTCGTGCTCAACGGCAGACAAAAGCGTGACGTCGTCGCCGTAAGTTATCGTATTGTCCGTTGCCGAAGTGCCTACGGTAACGGTCGGCTTATTAAGCTCCCACCGCGTGCTTATAGTTATGTCGTCACCCTCATCTTCAAGCAATTCGGTCAAATCGGTGAAAGGTTTCGCATTGCACGCCCATCTGTACGTAAAGCCCGCACGCGGCGTCAAGCTGTCCAAAAACGTACTTGCCATAGTCCCTGTCAGATACTTATATTCGCTTACGCCGCCCACGGTATCGAAGCAAAGCTCGGGCTGTTTTTCGCGCATAGGGTACTTGTTGTCGTTGCCGTTGTCCACCTTTATGCGGTAGACCCTTTCGAACTTCACGTCGGCAACCGTGCTTTTGGTAACTCCGTCGAACAAGCTGCCGCTCTCGTCCGCAATATCTGTCAGTATGTAGCCGCCCGACCGCCTGTGCGCCCAGTAGTAGTTATCCGCAGTGCCGTCTTCGCGGTGCTCTACGTAGTTATATCCCGCGGTATACGTGCCGATATCAAAGCTTTCAAGGTCGCCCACGTACACGGGAATAGTGTTGTAACCTACCCCTTTAAAGCCGTCCGACTGATAATTGAACGCCACATATCCCTCGTTCTCCGCCAAATTTACGGGCAGAGTCGCGTTGGCAAGCGCGAGTGCGTTTCTACATAAATTCTCGTCGTGCGTTTGGGCAAAAGACAAAAATTTGCCCCTCGTTTCGTTGACCGATTTTTTATCGACCTTAATATTTTTACCTTCTATCTTACCGCGTTTAAGCGCGTCGAGATCGTCGAACGCAATATCCGCCGGCAGACTGTAATTTTTTACACTGCCGTTTGCTAGCACGTTTAAGCTTACGACGTTGACGGGCTTGCCGTTAAAGGTTGCGGGAACATTGACCGTGTCGCTTCTGCCCGCCAGCACGTCGGTTACCGTATACCCGCCCGAAGTGTTAAGTTTGTACACGAGGGTACGGTTGCTCCTGCCCTGACCGAAGAAGCCGTCCGCAAACATAAAGCCCGCGTAAGCGATTGCGCCGCCTATAAATACAACGGCAAACGCGAGGGCAAGCCAGGTCTTTTTGATTACGCGCGAGGCGAACAGAGCGCACACTACCGCACACACGATATTGAACGCGTGAACGCACGCCCAGAGCGCGAGCGCGCCGTTGGTTATAACCGTGCCGTCGCCGCCGAGAATGATAGAAAGCCCGATAAGGAAGCCGACCGTGTACAGCACGATATAGCTTACCCAAACGCCTATCGAATACTTAAAGCGGAAGTTTGTGAAGAACAGACTGACTGCAAGGTAAAACGCGTCGAAGATGAGCAGCAGAAAAGGGCACGCGAGATATTCGCCGCCTTCGCCGCCCGCAATGAGCATTGCTATTATAATGATATCGACCACCGCCGCACTTACCGCGCAGGCAAGCAGTAACCATTTGGAGCTGTTCAGTCCCTTTGCACCGTTTTTCAGCATATCACTTTACCTTTACGGGTTGCTTGACAAACCCGTCGGAATTTTCCAAATCCATCTTTTTGAGCACGTAAGTTTCACTGCCCAGCGCGAACACCAGCGCGGTTTCGTCCTCTACGCAGTACTTATAGTCGAACAGGTGTCTGAACCTGACTGCGTGCGAGAAAGCGTTTGCGTACTTGGAATACAGCTTTTTCGCCGCTTCCTTTCCTCTCTCGTCGAGATTTTCTATCCCCGCGCACAGCTTGCACTGTCCGCCCGTGAGCGCTTCCTTCGAAAAAGTTCTGCCGCAACGCTTGCAGTCCGCGGCGTCCTCTTTGAGCGCCATGGCAAGTCTGTCGTGCACGAAAGTCATTTTGCCCGTCAGATAGCGTACGGGGCGCTCTCCCGTATAGTCGGTATACACAACCTCGGGATAGGGACAGTCGGCGCACTTCGCCTCGCCGCCGACGGTTATCATTTGACTGCGGCACACGCAAGCGCTGCACTTCTTCCCCAACCGCGCGTTAATGCAGCCGACCGACAAAAGGTGATTTGCAAACTCGCTGTACTTTTTGATTTCCTCTATCGCCGTATCGTCAACGCCGAGGTCGTCCGCGCTATAATCGAGCGTTAAATTGACCTTGCGGGTAAATCCGTTCTCGTCCGTAACCGAATAGCTTATGACGTTGGAGGTAATCAGATTGCCGCCTCCGCAGTTGACGCACCTAAGCGTAATACTGCCGCCGAAGCCGATGACCGCCTGTAAATACACTCTGCCGCCGAAAGCCACCTCGTAATAGTCGTTGAGCCACTCGACGTGTGAAATGCCGAGCACCTGTACCGAATTACACGTGACCGCCGCCGCATTTGCGTGTGCGCGCGCGGCAAGGGCTTTGTACGTTTTCAGGTCGTAGTTGTCCTCGTACTCTTTGGTTTCGGGGTTTAGGACCTTGCGCGTACTGAAACACAGACTGTCCTTAAAGCTGACCGCGTACCCGCCGTTGACAAGCTCCCTGACCGCGTTTACGGTTATATTGTTGACGTTCGCGCTCTCGTCGTCTGACAGCCTTATCGGGTCGTCGTTGTCTGGCGCGTCTTCGAGCTGCGCGTTAATTCTCTCCGCCTCGTACGCGGAAAGGGGTGAAATTCCGTCCGAGGTGCGGCGGAAAAATATCTTGCACATAACCACGTAGTGCGACTGTCCCGTGCCCGAAAGCTCGAGCTTGACGGAAGCTCCGTAGATATCCTCCGTGCCCTTGTCCTTATCGTTGCCCTTGATAATCTGCGCGTCGCCTCTTTTAAAGAACCTGCGGATAATTTTGCCGAGGTTCGCCTCGACCTGCTTTTCATCGGTCTTGCCCGAGCCGTCGCAACGCTTGTATTCGATAATCGAGAACGCGTTATGGAAATCGCGCGCAACCTTATAAATGAGCTGCTTCCACTCGGAAGAGCCGTCGTCGAAAGCCATACCGCGGCGCACGGGCGCAAACCAGCTTGCGCCGTCCTTTTTCATAGCAACAGCCGCGCCGTCTGCGTTTTCCCCCGCGCGTTCCTCGTATACGTACTCGACGTCGTCCGTGCAGATAACGAACGAGCCGTCCGCGCTCTTTTCGACGTGCGCACCCGCGCCGTCGAGGTGACCCGAGCGCAGAATTTTTATCATATTGGCGTAAGTTTCCCTGTACTCGCCGCCTATTATTACCTTTTTCCTTGCTTCGGGCATAATCAATCCTCTCTTCCGCTTGCGTCCATGGCGAGTATTTCCTGAATTTCGGCAACCTTCTCAGACTCGCCCGACAGTATTTCGCAGAAATTGTCGTCGTCTTTTTTGTGGGAGTACGCCCACAGCCCCTTGATAAACGCGGCAAACGTGCGCGCGAGTATGGGGCGGATTTTGCCGTCGCGTCTCTCGGCGGCACAGCGCGGGCAGTCGGATTCCCACTGTCCGTTAAATTTCAATACGTGCGGGCGGCAGAGCGAAAGCCTCGCGCGCTTTCTTTCCGAGCACGTCACGCACGGGGCAACCGCCTCGACGAACAGCCCCACCCTGCACTTTTCGGGGCACTTGTCTTTCAGAGGACAGCCCGCGCACTTTTCCATCAAATCCTGATCGCCTATATTGCCGTTTTCCCTGTACGCGGCAATCGCGGGGCACTTTTCGAGCATACCGCCCTTTTCGAATTTGGGGCAATGGCTCATAGCGCAGATTTTGCGGCAATAGACGTCGCGGTCGTCCTCTCTGCCCGTACTGCACATACTGCTGCCCGAATCGTATACGCACTTATACCCCTCGGTTTCCATAGAACGCGAGAAGGTCGTTTTGCACGTCTTGCACTGGAAGTCGTGCACGTTCATTTCGCGCATCAAGGTAAACCCGCCTTCGCCGTGGCGACACGCGTCCGTGGCGCGGCATTTCAGCGCCTCGTCGTCCGTCTCTTTAAAGCGGTTGTAGTCCTCCTGAGTGAACAGCTTGACTTTCTTGCAGCTCTTGCAACGCACCGTGACCATGTGCTCGTTGTTACTGCCCGAGATTATGGTAGCGTCGCCCGAATTGCTCGTCATAAGTCCTATGCGAGTGAAGTACGCAAGTACGTACCCTTCCAATGCGTTCATATCCGCGAGCGAATATATGGAAACGTCGTTTTCCTGCTTAATACGGAACACGCGCCCTATGCGCTGGTCCATCGAAAGCGGGTCGGGAGTAATCTGGAAATTTATTATGACGTTGCACGCCTGCAAGTTCGCGCCCTCGGTGAGCGACGCCGAATTGACTACCAAAACCGCGTCCTTCTTTCCGTTGAACTTGCTTTCGAGCGCGTTGCCCGTCAAATCTATTATCTCGTCCGCGTCTAAAATTCTGTCCGCAAATTCGGGCAGTTTTTTAAGCTCCGCCAAGAACTTGTCGGCAAGGCACAGATTAGTTTCGCCCGACGAATACGTATAGCCGTAGTCCGCTTTCAAGCCTCTGTCGCGCTCGCCGTCGTAGTCGAAAAATACCAGAACGCGCTGCCCCGCGTGCTTTCTTAAAATTTCCACCGCCTTTGTAAACTTGCGGTTAAAACTGCTCTCGTCCGCCGCCACGGGCATTACGTAGTCGCGTATGTCGTATCTTCCGGTAAAGTCGGTCAAAGCGAAGAACTGACTGCGGTAATAGGTTTCCGAATCCCTGCGGTAACCGCAAGCCTCGTCGCACCCGCCCAAAGCCTCCATAAGCGCGGTGATAAAGTAATATTCCGCCTGATATTGCGAATAGGTGTTGTCGTACCTTCTGCCCGTGCACGCCGTAAGGAAAGCCGCAACCGAGCACTTCGAGCCGTCGGCGGCAATCACCGCGCTATCCGTATCGAGCGCGCCGCAGTCGACGGTTATCTTTTTGTCCATAACGGTAACGGCAACCTTGCCCTTGTATTCGGGCACGGGGTAGAAATAGTAGTTGGTAATATTCTTTTTCTTGTTCTGGAAGGTGTTGGGCTGACGTATCATTATCTGCCGCAATATGCCTTCGTGATAGGCGAGAGCAACGTTTCTTTCAACGCTCTTTCTTATATCGTAATTTTCGCTCTCGTCCAAAAATCTTCTTACGATTTCGTACTGCTCTCCGCTCGAAAGCCCGTTGAATATGTCTATCTTTTCGGAGGAATTCGCTCCGCCCTTGACGCACTTTATCACGTACTGCGCAAACTGCGAGGGGCAGATTTTATGCACCTCTTCGAGCTTTACGCGGTTGATAAACTCCATGACCGTCGTCGCCTTGTGACATATGTAATTGACGTACCGCTGTTTGCCGCGCCTGTACTGCGGCGAGCGCGCCGTGTCCGCCATATTCCTGCCGAAGTCGGAGGGTATGCCGCCCTTGCTGTCGATAAAGTACCACAGCGGGAACATATTTTCGAGATTGCCGTCGTGCGGGGTCGCCGAAAGCAACAGACAGTATTCCTTGTTAGCCGCCTTCTTGCTCTGCATCATGAGCGAGAGAAGCTTCATCGCGTTGGCGTCGTTGCCCGTCTGGTCGCAGAGGTGGTGCGCCTCGTCGACGACTATTACGTCGAACAGCACGCCCGCAACGTCCGAATCGTCCCACTTAATAAAGTCGCTCCACTTGACCAGAAGAGGACGGACGGGGCTTCTTCTGCCCGCGCCGTCGAACGAGTAGTCCACACCTTTGTCAGAAAGCGTGGCAACCTCCAAGAGCGCGCCCTTGCCGAGCCCGAAGAACATTTCGAGCGTTTCCTTCCACGCGTCGTACACCTGCTCGGGCACAACGATAAGCATGGATTTAACCACGCCGCGCACGGCAAGCTCGCTCAGAACCACGCACGCCTCGAAAGTCTTTCCGCTGCCCACGACGTCGGCGAGCATACCGAACCCGCGGAGGCGCTTTAAAAAGTCCTGCGCGGCTTTCCTCTGGTGGGGCTGAATGACCTGACCGCCTCTGTGCACGGACGAATCGAACTCGATACCGTACTCGCCCGAGCCGTGCTTTTTATATTTGTCCGCGCTTATTTTGAGCGTCGAAAAGTCGTCGTGTCTGTCAAGCTCCTCGACGGCAGAGCTCAACTCCGCCACCTCGTGATTGTAACGGGCGGGGCGGGTGTTGAGCGAGCTGCGGTTGCTGTCCATATTGAACGCGCTCGCAGGAACTTTCAGCTCGAACTCTTCGATATTCGCATTTTCAACCTTTTTGTTTTGGCTCATTTTGCCTTACCTCTGTCTGCTGAATTATCAGCCCGTTTCACCCTCGATGGACTTTATGCCCTCGAACCTTACCTCTATTTCCCTTTCGGACACCGTACCCATACCGCCGTCCGTATACCTTACGCGTATTCTGCGGTTGTCGCCGCTCTTTTCTATAAAGGGCGTCATCACGTTGGAGTCGGGGCGGGTTCTAACTCCCTCTTTTACTGACAGCCTCGGCTCGCAGTCAAGAATTTCTCTTCCTCTGTACGTGCACACGATACGCGCCTTAGAGCCGGAAATGTTTCTTAGCTGAAATCTCTTTTCCACGCGCTTTCTCTGCGGCGAATCGGGCTCGCCTATGCAAAGATAGGTCACGCCTTCCACCGTCAGATAGCTTATCTCGCCCTCGTAGCGGCGCTTCGTCACCGTGCTCTTCGACAGCCGCACGGAGAAAATTTCTTCCTTGACCGTGCCTTGCAGATTACAGCTTGCGTACAGCTTTTCCGACGCGTTTTCGTCGAACGTATATCCGCGCCCGACCAAGAACACGAGAATTTTCTGTCCGCGGTAGCTCATCCAGGTGCCGTAGCTGTAAGTAAGTCCCGCGCTGACGTCGTAATTTTTGAGCGACACGACCGCCGCCCCGACCGACGGCGCGTACACGGAGTCCTCGTATGTCTGTATTATCATTCCGTCGCCGTTGTCCATATGGTCCTCGAAGGTGCGGACCATCACGTTTTTGCCGCTCTCTTTGACGCCGTTTTTTATGTAGCTCAAAAGCCCGCACGTTTCCACGAGCCCGCCGGTCAGGAAAACCTTTTTGACCTCGCTGTTTACGGGCAAATCTAGCTCGTTTAAAACGTAGTCCAAAATCTGTCGGGCAATGCCGCTGTCGCTCTCTATGCCGATACTGCGTTTTAGCTCGGCTTTGGTCAGCCGCAGTTGCAGGTACAAATCCCTGTGCAGCGATACGGGCACGCCGCCCTTGAAAACGTCCTCTAAACTCGGAATACTCAAAAGCAACTTCGCCTTTTTGATTTCCTTTAAAAACTGATACTGTTTGGCTTGCAGCCCCTCTTCGAATATGTGCCCCTGCTCGCCGAAAGAGGGCGAACCTACCGTTTCGCGGCGGGATATAGTGCCCTCAATGTAGTCGGCAATCGAAAAATCGACGTCGTTGCCGCCTATGTTTACGGGCATAGAGTGGTCTGCGGCAGGCTCGACGACCACGTTGCCGTCGTCGTTGATAAAGCATTTTAAGACGGACAGCGTATCCTCGCCCATATCGAAAATGAGTATTTCGTCGTCACTGCGCACCGCGCCGCGCTCCATTGCGAACATACTCAAAGCTCTACCGCTGTTCATAACCTTATGCGGGGCTTTGCCGAACGCCGTCTTTACCGACGCGGACAGCTCTTCCACGTACAGCTTACCCACCTGCGAGGGGTGTACCAGCGAAAGGCGCACCTCGTCGAAGTGTTTGTTGACCTTCTTTTCGAGTTTTGCTATACCGTCCGTTACAATGCCGCGCGCGTACTCGAAAAACATTCGGCAAACCTTCTGCGGAGTGTAGCCCTCGGCTATGAACGTGCGCTCGTCTTTTATAAGCTCGGGAAAATTGTCGAGGTTTTTCTGGCGCGTGGGGAAGAAAAATTTGGGGAAATTGTTGCCCTTAAAAAAGTAGTCGCGGTTGGGATAGATTTCCTGCCCCCGCCTTTTTACTATTCTGCCCCTTTCAATCTGCGGATACAGAAGCGAAAAGAGGGTCTTTATGCGCACGACGTTTATAAAGGGTTTTTCTTCGCCCTTTTCCACGTCGCTGCCGAAAAGCCAGCCCGCCGACGCGTCGTAGTACGCAACCGCGGGCACGGCAACGTGCCGCACACTCTCCTCTTTTTCGATTTTTCCGTAGACGACGCTTGACGACTTTGAAAAAGCGTACGATAGCTTTAACGTGTCGCAGCCGAGGTCTATGCCGATTGATAGTATTTCAGCCATAATTTTACTTTGATAAATTATTATATATAATAATTCTATCATACTGCAATACATTACGCAAGAGAATA
>CAMWWH010000019.1 GCA_947177975.1 uncultured Clostridia bacterium
GTATAAACGTATAAGCCCCGCGCGGCAGACTGCCGCGCGGGGCTTTTTTTAATATGATTTAACTTTGTTTGGTAAGCACTACGGATTCGTTTCTTCCCTCGAACGTGGTGTGCGTAATCGAAATCTTGTACACCTCGTTAAGCTTGATGTCGAAGTCGAACGTATCTGTGTTTTCTTTGCCAGAAGCCCACACGCAGCTTAAAGTGCGGTTAGCCGCGTCGTAAGTGTAGTTGTATACGCTTCTCGCCGAAGTTGTGCCGTCGGATACGAGAATTTCGACCGTGCCCGAATTTGCGGTTGTCGAATTGAACGTAGCCGTTACGTCGGCAGGTCCGAGCTTGCCGCCTTCAACCATTCTTATACGGCTGAACTTGCCCTTGTACGTGCCCGTAAACATATCGCTTACCGAAGGCGCTTCCGAAATCCTCACCTGTACGCGGGTGTAGGCAACCGGCTCGCCGCTGCTTTTCAGGTTTACCGAGTTGACGTTGAACTCGATTACAGGCTCGAACGTGCCCGTCGTGGGGGCTAAGGCGGTAATCTTGCTCACCTTAGTGCCGTCAGGAAGAGTCATTTCGTCCTCGGTGGAAATATACGTCGAGTAGGTCCTCGATACCGAAGTGGTAAACCCGCCATCGACGTAAGCCTCCTCCGACGCGAGCGGAAGTCCGCGCACGTAGACCGACTGTCCAACGTAGAGGTCTATTACGCTGTCGGCTTCTTCGTAAACCAAATCGGCCCATTCGTGCTTTTCGACGCCGTCCGCGTCCGAATACAGGTACGCCTGCGCGTTGAGCTTGCTGGGATTACCCGCCTTTACGACGAGGTTTATCGTGCGTTCGCATCTGCCGCCGCGCGGTCTCAATACCAGCGTCAGTTCGCCCTTATACTGCGCGTTTACGTGCACCGTTTTGTTCGTAGCGTTGAAATAACCGACTATGTGGTATGCGTTCTGTTCGAAATCCTGAACCTCGCCCGTGTAGCTGAGCTGCGTCTCGCCGCTTGCCGTTTTAAGATATACGCTGAGCGGGTCGAAGTCGAGCTTTGCCGTGTCGGCGGGCTCTACATTCGATATACTGAACGTGACGCTCGTGTTGGCGGTTATTTCCACCTTGTCGTCTTCGGTTATCACTTTGCCGTTATACTTCACGTCGAACGACTGGATATACACGCTTTCGGAAGAGTAGGGATTTTCCTCAACCTCGTCCTCGTCGGTCTTTAACGTCTGCTCGAAATTGATTATTCTTATCGCTATATATTCGTGGTCGCTTTCGTAATACGAGCCGTCGGCTTTTTTGTCGCCCTCTTCGTAATAGTACGCTTTTTCGTCGCCTTCGTGCCAACCCTGAGGCACGGGTCTTACAATGTCGTTGCCGAATCTGTCTAAAAGGGGCGAACCGTCGGGCTTGGTCTTTACGCCGTTCGTTACTATATATTCGTTGCCTTCCGCGTCCGTAGACGTTTCGTACATTTCCTCGCCCGTTGCGGTGCTGATGGGATAAATCTCGCTGAATATTACGTCGCCGTCACTGCCGTAAATTATTTCGACTTCATTGCCGTTGCTGCCGTTGAACGTGTTGGCAAGCATGAACGTACGGATAATTTTGGTCCTTACCGAAAGCGTTTTAATCTCGCCCGTGGGGAAGGTGGTGAAATTTACCGTGTAACGGCAGAAATGCGTCTGCTCCTTGCGGCTGAACGAGAACTGACAGGTGTAGCCGCCGTCGTTGTTCTGATGCGGTTCTTCGGTAGCGTACTTGATAGCACCGTCCGACTGCGAAGCTTCGTAGTAGGTCAAAAGAGTGTCCTCGGCGCCGTACGTCCTTCTCATACCGCCGCCCGAAGCGTAGCCGTAACCGAGCAAATTCTCCACGCTTGCGCTTTCGTCGATGCGGGGGTCGGTTCTTATCTCTTCGAACTCGGCAACCCAGCCTTCGGGAGGCTCTTCACCGTCTCCCGGCGCGTTAATCATTACCCTCTGCACTTCCGCGGAAATTCCGAAAGGATTACCTTTATCGTCGAGAGAATACCAGAAATCCCTTTTGTCGCCTTCGTCGTGAACGCGCGTGTAATTGTCGCCGTAGTAGTTGCTGAAATTATGCTTTTTAACGTCGGTTCCTTCGGGGTCGCCGTAAACGTAATCGCCCGCGCTCGAACGGATATTATCGTGCAGCGACGTAGCAAGAATTACGACGTCCTCCACCGTTTCGATAGCCTCGCGCTTGGGCAACACTATATCGAATTCGACCGCGCCCGCCTCGTGCGCATACACGAAGTGACGGATGCCCGTCGAAATAATAGTCGGCTTTTTCGTCGGCTGGGAAGAAACGTAGCCCGTGCCCGCTTCCGTAATTTCGGGCAGAGTTGCCGTAAATTCGTGCTCGGGGTTATACTTGCAGGTTCTTACCGCCCTGCCCTTTTTTGTTTCCGTCGGATATTCGGTTATATCCCACTCTTCGTCAAACGCGTGCGCGTCGGGGTCGATGGGAATGTACTCGCCTATGACGTCGCCGCATACGCACGTACCCGTTCTGTATCCCTGCTCGGTGCAGGTCGCTTCGCGGTCGGTCACCCAGTTGGGCGCGTGGGTATGCCCGTTGTTATTGCAGCCCGCCGCAAGCGACGTTACGCTCAGCGTTGCCGCCATAGCGACCGCCGATACCATTGTCAAAATCCTATTCTTTTTCATAATCGTTTTCCTGAATAATATTATGCGTTACCGCTTGATATATACTCCGCACGCGTATAACCACTGACTGTCTTCGTCGCTGTTATAGCCGGGACCTCCGCCCGTCGTGCTCTCGGCGTAGCCGTTGCCGTCGTTGAAATACCTCTGCGAAACCGCCCAGCGCTGTAAAAACGTCTTTAATTCCTCGTTTACTGGATACGCGCCGTCGCCGTTGCAATTACTTATATATCTCGTAACGAAGCTGCTGTAATTGTATGCGGGTTCGCCTACCATTTCGCAGACGTAAGCCAGCATTTTCGCTAAATCCGGATTGTTGAACGCGTCGTGCACCTGATTCCTGTTTCCGAGTACCGCATACACCCTGTACTGCGCCGAAACGTTGCCGTTTTCGTCTTTGAAGAAGTCGCCCGTAGCGGGGTTCTTATAGTAGTAATATCCGTCGCCGCCGACTGCGGGGTCGTAATATTTTACGTTTTCCTGATACAGTATGTGTTGTGTATTCGCCGTATCGGTAACGGGGTTGCGCGCTCCTATGAACGCGAACTCGCCGTCGGGCGTTGCGGGTTTATTGCCGAAGTTTTCGGTTACGGGCACGGGAGTGCTCGTTTCCACGGGTCTCGAAAACTCGCCGTCACGCTCGAAAATGAAGTATATGGTAAGCGGGTACGCGTCCGCGCGTTCGCTCTCGGAATAGAGATTGAATATAAGACCGTTGCCTACCTCGTCGGCGGAAATCTGATATTTCAGCCAGACGTTTTTGGTGTAATTTCCCTCGGCGCCGCCTCCGTCCTGAGTAAGCGCGGGTATCGGGTTGACGTAAAAGCCCGGCTGTCCGAAATGCAAATCTACTATGGGATTTACTTCGTCGGCGGTCACGTCCATCAAGGTCATAAACGAATACTCGCCCTTAATCGACGGCTTGTAAAAGAACATACGCTTATCCGTTCTGCTCTGCAGGGTATAGCTGTATGCACCCGTCTGAGTCAGACTGTTATACGGCGTGTTTACGCCGCCGATATTCATACGTCCGTCCGCCGCGTCAATCACCGTCAGACGGTACAGGGGAATGGACACGTCCTTTTTTAGGTTGGTCGCCTTTAACTCGTCCTTGCGCTCTTCGCGGGCGGGGTTGGGGTCGTAGGTGTAAAGCTTTCTGAACTCGTCGTTGAGCACGAGCGTCACGTTGAAGTCGCCGTCAAGTTCGCCCACGTCGGCAACGCCGTCCCCGTTGAAGCTTGCACGGTAAACGGAAGGTCTGCCGTCGGTTATCTCCGTCCACTGCGCCTGTAATCTCGTTATAAGCGGGTAGTCCGCAGAGGTGAACGGCGCGCCGTCGTAATGCGTAAGCGTCACCGTGAAGCCGTCCGTCGGAGGGTCTTCCGAGCCGATAGGCGGAGTTATGACGGTAGGAGGCTGAGAAGAGCCGCCGCCCTGATTTTGGGGCGGAGTATATTCCCCGCACCCCGCGAAAAAGACAGCGAGAAGCAAAACTGCCAGCGCAACAAATAAAATTTTAAGTATGCCTTTACGCCTTGTCATTGCCTTTTAACCCTTTTTGTGCCTTTTGAAAAGACTTCTTATATCTTCCCACTTCAACTTTCTTACCGCTATATCCACCGCGTAGAGCGCCACGCATGCAGCCAGCAGAGGTATTGCGAGCGATACGTTGTACAGTCCTACGTCCTTTTCGTCGTTGACTATCGTAAGTCTGCCGTTTTCGCTTACCGTGCCCTGCGCGCCTATCATCTTGTGGAGAGTGCCCGCGTCGTACAGCGCAAAGCTGTCGTACTCGGACGAATACGCTAAATGCACCGCGCGTTCCACCGTGTATTCCTCGGAGGTTGCGCGCTCTTTATACCTGATTTTAACCGTATACTTGCCCTCGTCGCCCGTAATAAACGTGAACGTGTACTTCGAGCCTGCGGGTGCAAGCGGTACGGGATTGCTCGTTCTGCCGTTCGGCGAGGTAATTTCAATGGAAGTCACCGCGTCGAGATACATTCTGTCGGGAGTGAGCGACACTTCCGCGTAGCCGTCCGTCGCTTCGATATCGACCGTAAACGGCTCGCTTATCTTCTGCTCGGGAACGTTGGTGCGCAGTATGCCCTTAATAAGATTTGAGCGCATCTGCGTGCTCATATCTATCCAGTAATTCTCGTTAGGACCTATGGAAAGTCCCGTCGTGAACGACGCAACCTTGCCGTTGCCGTAATCCCAGTACGAATACAGGGGTACTTCTGTCGTAGCAAACACCGTTTCGGAATTTCCGCTGTCGTCCTCGACCGTTCTTCTCGTTTCGAAATCCACCGCGAGTACGGTAGTCGCCGCACCTTTCGCGCGCGAATATATGAACTTGTTGACAAGCGACGCGTCCGATTGAAGCGCGGCGACGTCTATGCCTTTAAGCACCTCGTCGATACGCCTCTTTACGGTTATGTTCGATACCGAACCCTGACTGTTGTTTACGTCCGAAGGAAGCTGAGTTTCGAGCACCGATTTAAGGTCGGAGTCGGAGGATATATCCATATACTTGCCGCCGCCCCAACTCGAAATGTTTTTAAGCAACGTCAGAGCCGTTTTCGACGCGTCCGCCGCCGCACCCGCTCTGCCCACGTCCAGCGCGGACGTAATTACGCTGCCGCTCAACAGTGTAAGAATGGAATTGCGCACGCTCTGCGTAGCCGTGTCCGTAGTGAAATTCATACCGTCCGAGAAGAGCATAAGTCTTCTCTCCGAATACTTGCCGCCCGTCGCCACACGCACGACGTCCTGCAACGCCTTGGGTATGTTCGTGCTCTGGTGCACCGTAAGAGCGTTAATCTCGTCGATGAGCTGCTGTCTGCCCTCGGAAAGCTTAACCAAACCGGGCTGTACGACGCCCGTCGAGCCGTTAAACTGTACGACGTACACCGTGTCGTCGTCGCTGAGCATATTTATGACCTCGATTGCCGCCCTCTTTGCACGCGCTAAACGTCCGTGCTGTTCCATACTGCGCGACGTATCGATTAAAAGCGTGTACAGCTTACTGTCGCCCTCGCCCTTGCTGTATACGACGGGCAGCATGTCCGAAAGCTGTTTGAGCTCGCCGTGGGAGAAGTTCTGTATGTTGGTGTCGCCTACCGTTACGAGGCTCTTGCCGAACATCGATACCGCCGTGTCGAGGTTGGTTAAAAACTGCTTGTAATTAGTGCTTTCTTCGTTTCCTCTGCTGCCTATCTTGCTCACGTTCGAGGTCGCAAGCACTATCTCGTCGAACTGGTTAATCCACTCCAACGTGGTGAGTATGTCGTTACTGCCGTAGTAGTACGAGGAAATATCCGCGGTTGTGCCGTACGCGGCTCTGATAGCCTCGTCGTCGCCGATATCGTCGTAAATGACGAGAACGCTCTGTTTGCCCGCAACCTCCTGAGTGAACGACAGGACGTTGTTGAGCTTGTTTTCGTCCTCTTCGGGCTTCTCCGTCCTTATGCTGACTTCGTAGTCGTAAACGCCCGCCTCGTCCGTATAAAGCGGCAAATCGTAATAGTTTCTGCCGCGGGTAAAGCTTACGAGAAGAGGAGCAAGCTCCACGGGTTCCGCGCCCTCGGTGTCCGTCCTGCGCCTCGTCACGTCGATGAACGTGCTCACCGCGTAGGGCTCGCCGTGTTCGTCGAGAGCGGTCGAACAGCTGCAATTGACGGTTATGCGCGCCGAAGACTCTCCGTTAAGGAAGGTCGTGGGCGTAACCTGCACCGCCGAGAGCTGTACCTCGCGCGCGTTGTCCTTCAAGTTGTCGTCGAGGTAAATCGCGTCGACGCGGATATTGCGCTCCGCAAGCGCGTCTACCTGTCTTTTGAGCGCGTTTGCGTCGGTTTCCGCCGTCTGTTTGCCGTCGGTTATCAGCACTATGCGCTTGATTACGTCTTCTCTGAAAAGCTCGCCCGTGTATCTGAGCGCGCTTATAATGTCGGTTGCCGAATCGTCTACCTGCGAGTTTTTAACGCTCTGCGTCCTCGAGCCGAGCGGGGTTAAAAGCTCGTAGTTTTTACCGAAGGTAACCACTCCCATTTTCGAGTTTTTGGGGAGCGACTTGGAAAGATCGGAAATATAGCCGTCTACCGCGTCGAGATTTCTGCTTGCCGAATAGGATACGTCGGCAACGACGTACACGTTGGTTTCGGTTACGGTGGTAACTATGCTCGTGCCCGCCGCCACAAACGCGATTATCAGCGCCATAATAACGTGGATTATTCCCGACGCTATGTTGTGTCCGTTAATATTGTCCTTGCGGATTGCTATCGCGTACGGCACGACGAACAGCGCGATTATAGGAAGCGCTAAAAGTAATAGCCAGGGATTATCGAAGTTGATACTGCTCATAACAATACACCGCCCAATCCGCTACGACTATTACGGCGAGGATTATGAACGCATACAATAAATCCTCGTATCTTCCGTCGCGCTTTTTGTCAGAGGTTTCGCCGCTGACCACAAAGAACGACTCGGTAGCGTTCAAAACGCGTTCCGCTACCGGTAACTGTGCATAAACTTTCGCCGTCTGCTGATTGTTGCCTATCGTCGCCGTAATCGTGTACTCGCCCACTTCCGTGAGCTCGTATTCGGTTATGGTGTCGGACGTGCTTAAATACTCCGCCTTGCCCGAAGGGGTTTCCACCCTTATGCTCCTGCAATTGGCAAGCACGTTTACCGACAACGCCTCGCCGCAATACAGCTTGGTTTCGTCGATAAGCGCGGGGAAAGTATATTCTATTAAATTGTAAAGTACTATTCTGCCGTTGTACGACATTGCAAAGTCGGACGACTCGATTAAATCGACGCCGAAAACCACCTCGCGGTTGCCGTACGAGTTACTGCCCGCCAAAATTACGGGGTCGCCCTCGCAGTACATAACCGTGGTGAAGTCGCGGTACGTGCCGAGCTTCAAATACTCGTTGACGTACGTCGCCTCGGCTCTGTCGGTATACTTGACCAAATTGCGCACACGGCTCGCCGACGAGGAATTGAGCTGTAATCTCGTGGGTATGGAAAGCGTTTCTACGCTTCGGCGCGAAAAGCCCGAGGTTTCGTCTACGCCCGAATCGGGATAGATAAACCACACCGCGCCGTCGGCAGGCATCTCTTCGGGAGTGAAATTCTGGAAGATATACAGTCCGTATTCCCCTTTCTTGCTCTCGTAATCCTCCTGCTTCGCGTTGACCTTGTCGCACGAAATACCCATAGACTTCAACGTAAATTCGATGAAGTCGGGCGTGTTGCTTACGATAAGCGCCTTATAAGACTCTTCCGCACGCGCGTTATAGAGTATAATTTCATTGTCGAGGGAAAGATTGTCGCCCTGCTTTATGGCAACGCGGAGAGAGGAAAACTCCTCCTGCTCCCAGCTTACGCTGAAATTCTTCTCCACTCCCTGAGTTACCGACACGTCTACGGACGCCGCCGCTCTGCGCGATCCGTTCACGAACGTCTCTATCGTGAGGTTCGCGTCCCTTTCGTAAGAGAGCACCTTGCCGAACACCCTGAGCTTGCCGTCCGTATCGTACGAATACGACACTCCGTCGAGCGCGTAGTTGACCGCGCTGCCCGCGACGTTGATAACCTCTACGTTCTGCTTGATTTCGACTTTTCTGTCGGTTATGAGATAGAACTTGCCCGCGGGATTTTCAAGCAGATACGCCGCCGCCATTTCCGACGCGGTGGACAGTCCCGACTCGACGTACGCGGATTCGACCGCGTCCAGCCGCCTTAAAGCCGTCCTCTTGTCGTCCACCTCTTTCATTACCATTTCGGTAGTGTTGCCCGTGGTTATAAGCGTGAACGTACTGCCGTCCGCCGCCGAATTTATCATATCGCGTATGCGCTCCTTGCCGATTTCGAAACGGCTTTCGCCGCCCTGCACCGTCTGCATACTGCCCGAGCCGTCGAGAATGAAACAGTAGTCCATCGCCTTGCCCGGCAACGTGAACACGGGGTGAGCTATCGCCCACGAAATCAGAATAACCGCCAATATCTGCAAGATAAGGCTTATGATACCCGTAATCTTGTTTATGGGATTTTTGCGCTTTAAAAACCGCTCGCTGAGCGTCCACAGATAGGTTGACGTTATAGTCTGTTCCGTGTATTTGCTCTTTATAATATATATGATTATCAGGACGGGTATAGCGAGCAACCCCAAAAGTCCGAGAGGATATGCAAATCTCATTTGAGTACCCCCTCGTCCGTAAGTCTTTCGAAGAACAGCTTACCCACGGGATCCTCGGCGCCGACTAAAAGATAGTCCGCTCCGCGCGCCGCGCAATAATCGCGTATTCTGCCCGTGGCGTATTCCACCGCCTTTTTATAAGCCTGTGCAATTTCGCGAGTAATATTTTTGCGGTAATATTTACTGTTGTCCTCGCTGTCGAAAAAGTGCATCTTTCCGCGAGCTTTCGGGTGCAACTCCTCTTTGGATAACACCTGCACGCACAGAACGTGCCTCTTCTTGGACGCGAGGTGGTCGATTGCCGACTCGTAGTCGTTGTCGGTCAGAAAGTCGGATATGATTATCGACATACCGTCGCCGTAGCCCACCGTCGAGGGCACGATTGCTTCGGATATATAGCTGTCGCCCGAGAAAGTTACCTCGTTGAGCGCGTTTATCGAGCTTATGAAAGCCTCCTTGCCCAGCATACCCGAAATTACCGCGTTGAGCTGCTTATTCTGTACGGTATAGACGGACACCTTGTCCATTTCGCATACGGAAAGATAGGCGAACGCCGCCGCGATTTTCAGCGCCTGTTCGTCTTTCTTACCCTTACCGAAACCCATTGAATTGCTCGCGTCGACGTAGATGCGGGTGTGCATCTGCCTTTCGTCCAAAAACAGCTTTGTGTAAAGCTTTTCGAACCGCGCGTAAGCGTTCCAGTCGATTTTGGTTATGTCGTCGCCCGGGGTGTATTCCCGATAGTCGGCAAATTCGCACGACGAACCGTAAGTCTTACTCTTATGGTTGCCGCCGAACATACCCGCGACGTTGTTTTTGACGAGCATCTGCAACAGCTCTATCTGAGAGAGCAGCTCGTCGTCTATAACCGTCTTTGCCATTGTTTATTTCGATAACTTTTTGTTTTCCTGTATAAGCAGTCCTATTACGTCGTCCACGCCGAGTTTTTCGTTAACCGCCGTGTAGTTGACCTTTATTCTGTGACGCAGTACGGGGCGGGCAAGCTCGTCGATATCCTCGTAGGATACGTTGTAGTTGCCGTTCATCAGCGCCCTTACCTTAGCCGCCGTTATGAGCGCCTGCGCCGCGCGGGGCGAAGCGCCGTACTTGATATATTTCTTTGCCGTGTCGCTCGTCTTTTCAAGCTCGGGGTGCGAGTTGGATACGAGGTTGACCGCGTACTTCAATACGTCGTCGATGACGGGCACGTCCTTTGCGAGCGCTCTCATCTCCATAACCGTGGGTCCGTCGATAACCGCTTCCGCCGTTTCGTCTAACGTTACCTGCGTCATATTGACTATGTCGGCAAGCTCGTCCACCGAGGGGAACTTGACGATAAGCTTGAAGATAAAGCGGTCCATCTGCGCCTCGGGCAGAGGATAAGTACCGTCCTGCTCGATGGGGTTTTCGGTTGCGAGCACGAAGAAGGGCTCCTGCAACACGTAGGTCTGCTTTGCAACCGTGACTTTATGCTCCTGCATAACCTCGAGCATCGACGACTGCGTTTTGGGCGTCGCACGGTTGATTTCGTCGGCAAGCACGAGGTTGGCAAATATGGGTCCGCGCTGGAACACCGTGTTCATCTTGCCGTCCGCGCCCTTTTCGATTACGTTCGTACCCGTGACGTCCGAAGGCATCAGGTCGGGAGTGAACTGTATACGCGAGAAAGGCAAGCCCAGCGTTTTGCCCAGAGAGCGCACAAGACGCGTTTTACCTACGCCGGGAACGCCCTCTAAAAGAACGTTGCCGCCCGCAACTATCGCAATCAGCACGTTGTCGATAATGTCCTTCTGACCTACGACGTCCTTTGCAAGCTCGGCTTTAACCTTTGCTATCGAACGGGCGAACGCCTTTACCCTTTCGGTATTGCGCGATACGTCCGCGCCGCCTGCCGCAGGGGCGGTCTTTACTTCCGCCGTTTCAACCGTTGCCTCGGCGTCGGGCGCCGCTCCGTCAATTACCGTTACGTTTTCGGTACTATTTGTATCTGCCATTTTTATACTCCGTTGTCGATTATTTTTTTATGAATTTCCGTCCGTTTCCAAATCGCCCCTGAGGTAAGCGAAATACTGTCTTATATACGCCGCCACGTGCTCGGGACAAGCTCCGTCCGCAACGTACTCCATAGCTCTGTCGAAGTACTTGTCGTACAGCGTTCCCTTATCGGGGTCGGAGGGGTCGAGGAACTCGCTGTATTTTTTACTTTCGTTGTTTTCCTCGTCGAGTATCTCGTCGCTACTGCCGAACTTGTGGTCGCCGGGGCTCCAGCCGCCACCGCCCTCCTCTTTGTTGGGGTCTTTGCCGCCCTGTTCGGTTTCTATGGGCTGGGGCGCTATGTGCGCGTTAGAGCCGAACTCCGCGCGGTTTATTCCGAATATTCTCGACAGCGTGTTTCTTATATAGTCGTCCATCATACAGTTGTACGACTGCGTTGAAAGCGCCACCGTCGAATTTTCGATAAAGCTCGTAAACGCGCCCTTTATTGCGTTTAAGTAGGATAAGTCGTTGTCATAGCCGCCTGTTTCGCTCGACAGGGCGAGAGTCGTAAGTCTTTCGGCAAGCTCTGTCAGGCGGACGTACAGGACGTCGCCCTCCTCCGTTTCCCTGACCGTCGGCTGCTGCTCCGTATTCGGTGCGTACTTTTGCAGCTGGTCGTCGGAAAGCGCGTCGGTAAGCGCTTCGGCGAACGGCAACAACTTTTCCGCCGCCTCGCCCTTGGGAAGAGGCGTTCCCGTTTCCTCGCCCTCCGCTTTGGGCTCGTATGCCGTAAAATAGTAGTCCTTCCAGCTTTCGAGCACCTCACGTATGCGGTCGTCCGCGGTATCCTCGAAATTCCCGACGACCTTCATCGACGTAAGGCTTGCGCGGTTGACCGCTTTGTAGTCGACTACGCCGTTTACAATCGCCGTCGATATTCCGCCGAGCTGTTCCGAAGCGACGAGTATTCCGTAGATATGCATATACGAGTTCGCGTCGCCGACAAGACTGTCGATATTGTGCACCGCCGTAATTACCGCGCCCTTCATAGCGCTCTGGTATTCGGCTTCCTCCAGCATATCCAGAAGTTCGTTGAGTTCCAGTCTGATGAACAGGTTCAGCCCCGTTTCGAGCGAGGACGCCTCGACTTCGGCTATCAGGTTTTTCAGCGCCGTAGCGTGAGCGGCGGACATATTGTAAGCGGGGTCGTAATCGCCCGTCGACTTTTTGGCGGGAGTGAATATTCCCGCAAAGAGCATCGCCAGAGCTATAACGGGCACGAATATAAATTTCAAAAGCCACTTCAGATCGACGCGCTTTTTGGCTACTTCGCCGAGCGCCTCGTTCGTCTGCTCCCTTTGCAGAGCGTGCATATCGCCCTCGGCGCCCGCGAACTCGACCATGGTCTGAACCTTTTGGTTGAGTGAAAAATCCCTGTCCAGCTTTTTTGCGATACGCTTGTCGTCGGGGCGCAGAATGAGGAAGAACAGATACCCCGCTCCCGCCGAAAGCACAAGCGCTATGGGAATATATATCGCCCAATGGAAATTAACGACCGTCGTTTTTATTATCACCGCAAGCGTGCACGTGAGCGCAACACCGAGGCACGCGCCGAGAATACAGGCGGCAACAATTGCGACCGTCAGATATTTTTTCTTTATTTTACGAAAATTTTCCGACGTTATATCCGACATATATTAACCTCCCGTGCGTGTATTTTTTGTATAAAACCAAAGTTTATGCATGAATAAATGAAGATAATATCTTCGATAATGTATTTTATCACATTTTCAAGCGTAATGCAACCTTTTTAGACCTCCGTGCGCAACCAATTATTAGTAAAGAAACAGCCGACGGCGCGCCGTCGGCTGTAAATTTTTTATTTTGTTTTACTCAACCGGTGTGAGCTTTAAAAGATACAGAATACTTTCGCCGCTACCCTGCGAAACCACGAACTGCTTAGAGCCGTCCGTAACCGTTAACTGAACGGTTATCTTGTATATACTCACTCCGTTATCCGTCGTGTAACTCGTTCCCGTATAACCCGTTCCGTTTACCTTTAAAAGATTCGCGCTGCAATACAGGGTTAACGTCATATCTTCGGTAACCGTAAACGTAACCGTACCCGACGAGTTCATTTTCCAGCCTTTTTTCGCCTCAACCGAAATTCCGTCTATGGTAACGGCTACGGATTTACTGCTCGCTCCGCCGCCCATAGTAAACTGCGAGGGAATCGTGCCTGCGGGATTAAGTACAATCTCGCCGTCAACCGTTGCGGGAGGATTATTGCCGCCCTCTTCATCGCTGCCTTCGCCGCCGTTGCCGCCCGTCGAACCGCTCGTAACGGCTATGCCGCCGACCTTCGTCAGGTCGTTTTTATATGCGCCGAGCGCGGTTTTCAGTGCGGGAATTAAAGCGTAGTTGCTGTCTTCGGTTGCGTTATCGAACTCCCACTTGAAGTCGCCGCCTTCCATTCTGCCCGCGTATCTTTGTACGTTGACTTTTGCCTGTTCGGCGCTGTCGGGGGTGTACTCGTAGAAATCGGAAGCCGTATCGAAGTTGGTGTACTTATTGCCTGCGCCTTCCGAACTCTTGCTGCCCGCTTTCGCCGTATATTCCGCGGGAACAACCTCGTCGCGGGTAGTTGCGAGATAGCAGTCTATGCCCGATTTATCGGCAGTATCGTTTTGTGTAATCAGCCTGTATTTGCCGTCGAAGTAATTTCCGAAAGCTTTGATAACGCCGCCCGATTCGCCCGAGAACGTACCTTCTCCCTTGGCGTCCGTGCCCTGACTCGACACGAGCATAGGCTTCATAGTAGACGTCGAACGGAAATAATTGTTTTCGACGAACGCGCTTGCGCCCGTGGTTACGCCCACGCAGTACTTGGCGTTGCCGTCGAAATAGTTGTTGTAAATGTGCGTGGTGCACGTTCTTATTCTGGGATGACGGCTGTCCGAATGGTCGTACCAGTTGTGGTGGTAAGTAATATAATTGCTCGTACTTTCGTCCTTCATTCCCTGCAAATTGCTTTTGCCCGTATCGTAGAAATGATTGTACGAATGCGTAACGTAGCTCGCTAACTTGGTGTCGAGAGCGCCGTCGCCCTTTGCCTGGTCGCTGTCGCCGCCCGCGCCGCCGTAAAATATATCGCAGTTATGCACCCAAATGTGATTACCCTTTTCGATAGAAATGCCGTCGGGCTCGCTGCACTTGGTATTCATTACGCCGAGATTGCGCACTTCGACGTTGACCGAATTCACAAGCCTTATCGTCCAGCCGTTTGCCGTTGCGTCGTTGCCGATACCTTCCAGCGTAATCCCCTGACCGTTTTCCTTTATCTGTAAAGAATTCGGATTTTTGTTAAATTGTTTATCGGGTATTTCGGGAGAAGTAACGTTGCCGACAAGCCGCACGCTCAAAGGCGCGGTAGCCTTCTTTTGCGCCTGTAAAATGTTCTGCAAGCCCGTAACGCCGTTTAATTCGACGGTATCCTTGTTTGCGTCGGTCACGTAAATTACGTTGGCGCCGTTCTTTAAAGTGCCGTCCTCGTTGTACGCGCCCGACGACGTGCCGTTCACGAACGCGTAGCCCTCGCGGGTGTGCGCCTTGACGGTTATGCCCGACGCCGTCGCCGCGTATTCGGTCGCCTCCTCGTTGTCATCGCCCGATACGGGAACTACCTTCATATCGTACGAGCCCGCCTTCAAACCGACCGCGTCCGCACGGAAATAATCTTTATATTGTCTTACGAGAGGCGCGTCGAGCTTCGTCCAGCTGTCTGCTCCCGCAACGCTGTAATAGACGTTGTACCACTTGGCATTTGCGTTTTCCGCCTCGGTCCACTGCACGTAAGCCGCTTCCAGCTCGTTTTTGGAAGACTTGGTTATGGTAGGTCCGCCCTGTACGGGTCCCGTAACGACGGGCTCGTTAACTCCCGCGTCGGGGTCGACGGGTTTCGCCGCCGCCTTGACCGTAACGGCGCAAGTAGCCGTATGTCCGCCGTCGGTAGTGGTTACCGTTATATTCGCCGTGCCCGCGCTTACCGCGGTTACCACGCCGTTTTTAACGGTTGCCACCGCAGTGTCGTCGCTGCTCCACGAATAGGTTTGGTCGTCCGCGTTGTCGGGCGCAACCGTGGCTTTAAGCGTAGCCATTCCGCCCGCAGTCAGCTCTAATTCGTCTTTATCGAGCGTGACGCCCGTTACGGCAACCGCCCCGCCGCTGTTTTCCACTACAGTGACGTCGAACGTGCCCGAAACGCCGCCCGCGGTCGCCTTTACCTTGACCGAGCCTACCGCCTTGCCCGTGAGTTGGCCGTTACCGTCTATCTCGGCACTTTCGCTTCCCTCGGTTATCGACCAGGTTACGCTCTTATGCGTCGCGTTGTCGGGAGTAACCGCCGCCGTAAGCGTGATTTTGCCGCCCACCTTGACCGAGCTGTTACCGCTGATTTCAACCTTTGTTACGGCAACCTCGCTGTCGCCGACTATACCCGGGCCGCCCGTACCGTCGTCCGTGCCGCCCTTTTTGCCGCAACCCGAGAAGGCGAAAACGCCCATACTCATGCAAGCCATAACAACGGCTATAATCCTCGTAAGCTTTTTCTTATTCATTTCAATTCCCCCAATTCAAATCACTATTATTATACTACCGAAGCGGGATAAAGTCAATAAAATAATTTTACTGCCTTTCCTCCTGCAATGCGTACAGCCGCGAATAGTAACCGCCGCCCGCAACCAGTTTTTCGTGATTGCCGCTCTCGACAATCTCGCCGTGCTGCATTACTATGATATTGTCCGCGTTCCTGATAGTGGACAGTCTGTGAGCGCATATCAGCATAGTACCTATGTCGCGCATCTTTTCCAGCCCCTCGCGTATCAGCACTTCCGTTTCGGTGTCGATATTCGCCGTAGCCTCGTCGAGTATCAAAATCTGCGGTTTGTGCAGGACGGTGCGCGCAAACGACAAGAGCTGCCTCTGCCCCTGCGAGAGATTTTCGCCCCGCTCTGCAAGCTCCTGCTCCAAGCCGTTCGGCTGGGCGGCGATAAAGCCGTCCGCGTTGACGTAGCGGCAAGCCTCTTCTATTTCGCCGTCGGTAAACTCCGCGTTGCCCAAAGTCAGATTGTCCTTGATTGTGCCGCTGAAAAGGAACACGTCCTGCAACATCTGCCCGACCGCGCGGCGCAAAGATTTTATCTTGATTTTCTTTACGTCCACGCCGTCTATGAGCACCCGCCCCTTCTGCACGTCGTAGTTGCGCACGATAAGCGAAAGTATGGTGCTTTTACCCGCGCCCGTCGCTCCCACGAACGCGCACGTCTGACCCGCGCCGACTTTAAACGACACGTCCTTTAAAATCCAGTCCTCGCCCTCGTAGGCAAACCAAACGTGCTCGAACTCGATATCGCCTTTGAAGCTGTCAATCCCGACCGCGTCCTCCGCGTCGCGCACCTCGGGCACAATATCCAAAAGCGTGAACAGTCTTTCGGAAGCGGTGAACGCCTTTTGCAGGTTGTTGAGCTGGTCGGCGAGCTGCTGTACGGGGTTGAAGAATTTGGAAAGGTACAGATAGAACGCGACCACCATGCCCGCGTCCAGTCCGAAGCCTACCCCGAGATAGAAAGTCACCGCAACCGACAGCACGTAGATAAAGGTGATGAGCGGTCTGTAAATTCCGAACGCGATTACGACCTTGTAGCGCGCCTTGCGTAAGTTTTCGTTTTTCAGCACGAATTCGAGTTCCTTGAACTTCTGTCTGTTAAAGACGTGTATGAGCTTCATTCCCGAAAGGTTTTCGTTTAAGTACGCGTTCAGCTCGGATATGTACTGCCGCTCTTTTCTGAACAGAGCGCCTATAATCTTGCCGAACACGAAGGATATCAGCGCGACAACCGCGATAAAGCCTAGCATAACGAGCGAGAGCTGCCAGCTTATGTACAGCATCATTCCGTACACTCCCGCGAGGGTCAGTATGTTTTTTATGACCTTTACGATTACCTCGGTGAACAGGTCGGACAGCGACGCGGTGTACGAGGCGACCCTCGTTACGAGCGAGCCGACGGGCATTTTGTCAAGCTGGCTCTGCGATAAATTCTGGATATGGTTGTACACCTCTAACCGAATGTTGGCGACCACGCTCTGCCCCGCCCTTTGCAGCAGCATACTCTCGGCGTACAGCACAATCTGATTGACCGCGCCGATTGCAACGTATCCCACGGCAAGCCCGATTATGAAATTGAGATTTACAGAATTCGACTGTAAGTTTTTCGTCGCCGAGCTTATAAACATAGGCAGAGCGACGTCGAACGCGACGTTCAAAACTATGAGCAACACAGCGGTTAAAAACCGCGGCAGCTGCGGCTTTATGTAGGCGAAAGTGCGCCTTAAATTCCCCTTCATACGCCGCCCCCTTTGAGTTGGTTTTCGAGGGCTTGCAGGCGCACCATCTTCTTATACGTGGGCGAAATTTTCAAAAGCTCTTCGGGGGAAGCGAAAGCCTCCACCCCGCCGTCGTTCATTACTATTATTCTGTCGAACCGCGCGACCGTACTCGCACGCGAGGCGACGACGATTGTCGTTTTTCCCGCGCGTTCCCTTTCGATTGCGGACAGTATTTCCTCTTCGGTTTTTATGTCCACAGCCGAAACGCTGTCGTCCAAAACGAGCACGGGCGCGTCTTTTAAATACGCTCTCGCAATCGCCGTGCGCTGTTTCTGTCCGCCCGACAAAGTGACGCCGCGTTCGCCGCAGACCGTGTCGTAACCGTCCTTAAACCCCGCTATATCCCCGCTCAAACAGGCGAAATCCGCCGCTCGTTCGACCATATTGCGGGGGCAACCGTCCAGACCGAACCCGATATTGTTGGCGAGAGTATCCGAAAAAAGGAAGTTATCCTGCGGCGCGTAAGCCAGCGCTTCACGCACACTGTCGGTATTGCATGCGGCTATGTCCTCGCCGTCGATAAACACCTGATTTTCGCCTATTTCGTAAATTTTGAACAGGCTGTTAACGAGCGTGGTTTTGCCGCTTCCGACCTTGCCAATTACGCCGATTTTCTCGCCCGCGGCGATATCGAGCGTGATATTTTTAAGCGCGGGACTTTTGCAGTCGGGGTAGAAAAAGGTGAAATTTTTAAACGAAACCGCGCCCTTTACGTCCTTTAAAATTACCGCGTTTTCGGGGTCCTTTACCTCTTCGCTGTTCAGAAAATCGGACACTCTTTTTAAAGAAGCTTTGGCGCGCGAACGCATGGACACAATCTGCCCGAGCGCCATCATAGGCCATATCATCGTTTCGAAATAGCCCAAAAACGTGACGAGGTCGCCCGCCGTCATATCCACGGTATGACCGAAAATCTGCGCGGGATTTCCCGTGACCGCGTTGTACACGAAGTAGCCTCCGACCCCTAAAATTATCGCGGTTATGGCGGCGATTATCAGCGAGATAAGGCAGTCGAAAAGCACTGTCAGCCTCGCATACGAAATATTGGCTTTTTTATTCTTTTTGACTATTTTGGCAAACTCGTGAATCCTGCGCGTCTGACTTAAAAAAGCCTTGATAACGCGTATGCCCGTAAAGCTCTCGCGGGAAAAATCGTAGAGGTTGTCGAACTCCTTCTGCCTCTCCGTCCACTTTGCCGACTGGAATTTTTCGACTAACGCACCCCACACCGCAATCAGCACGAGCGGCACCGCCACAATCAGCGAGAGCACCCAGTCGAGCCGCACCATCTTGACTATGACGAGCATTGTAAGAAAGGTTGCGTCGAAGAGCATAATCGTGCCCCAGCCCAAGAATTCCTCTATGGTTTCGAGGTCGGTCGTGAACCAGGCCATGACCGTGCCGACCTTGGTTTTGCCGTAGTACGAAAGGGGCAGTTTTTCGGCTTTGACGAACATCTGACGGCGCAGTCCCGCCTCGGTTTTCTGCGACGCGTTGAATATGGAAAAGCGCCAGGTGACCCTGCCGAAAAAGAGTACGAGCGCAACAAAAATTACCCCGACGACAACTTCCCGAAGCGCCGAGGTATCGACCGTACCGCCGTCGAACAAATCGACGATTTTACCGAGGTATTCGGGCAGAAGCAACTGGAACCAGTCCACCGCCACAAGCCCGATTACGCCGATTAAATACAGCCAGATATATTTAAGATAATACTTATTTATGTACTTGCCGAGTAACATTATTTGATTATAATTTTGCCGTCCGATTTGGGGTCGTCGCGGATAATTTCGCCGACCTCCGCAACCGTTATCGTGCCCTTGTACGGGTTCTTTATACTGTCGACTTTGGTCGTGATTTCCGCCTCGGTTTCCGACTTTTCGAACGCTAAATCGCACCCCTCCATACGGCAGTTTATAAGCTTTAATCCCGTGCAGTAGCAGAAGGGTTGAGTGCCTATTATTGTGCAGTTAATAAGCGTTAAGTTGTGCGAATACCAGGCGAAATACTCGCCCTTTATAACGCTGTTTTTAACCGTGATATTTTCGCCGTGCCAGAACGCGTCCTTGGTGTCGAAATCGCAGTTTTCGAACGTCGCGTTCTTGATATACTGAAAGGAATACTTGCCCTTGAAGGTCACGTTTTTAAAGTCGATATCTTCCGAGCGCATCATAAAATACTCGCTTACAGCCGTGGTATCGGTCATCTTAATTCCCTTGACCGACCAGCCGAATTCGGGCGAGATTATATCGCAGTTTTCGATTACAGCGTCCGCGCACTCTCTTAAAGCTTTTATGCCGTGAAGCTTGCTGTCCTTTATTAAAATGCCGTCCGAATACCACAGCGCGGCGCGGCAGAATTCGGTCATTTCCGTGCCCGAAATTTTCAGCCCGTGCACGTGCCAGAAGGGGTAGCGCAGGTTGCAAAAGCAATCCTCCACCTCGATATCCGCGCACTCCTTGACCGCGCTCTCGCCGTCGGCGGGACCGTCGAATTTTACGTTTTTAATAAGCAGTCCGCGGCTGCCGTACAGCGCTCTCTCCTCGTCGAAAATCTGATTTTCTATTATCTTTTTCACTTGCAATTTTCCTCTTTTATTATTCTTCGTAAAGCGTTGTCGACAGATATCTATCGCCGCCGTCGGGGAATATCACTACTATATTTTTGCCCGCGTTTTCCTCTTTTTCCGCCTCTCTGACCGCCGCGCATAGAGCCGCGCCCGACGATATGCCGATTAAAACTCCCTCGCTCGTGCCGACCAGCCGCGCAAAACGGTAAGCCTCTTCCTCGGTGACGGTCGCAACCTTATCGTAAATTTCGGTATCGAGCGTATCGGGAACAAAGCCCGCGCCTATACCCTGCAAGCCGTGCTTGCCCGCGCTTCCGCCCGACAGCACCGCAGAGCCGACAGGCTCTACCGCCACGACTTTAATATGCGGGTTTTGCTCCTTTAAATACCTGCCCGCGCCGCTCACCGTGCCGCCCGTGCCTACGCCCGCCACAAAGATATCGACCGCGCCGTCGCAATCTTCCCAAATCTCTCTGCCCGTAGTCAGATAGTGCGCCTGCGGGTTTGCGGGGTTTACGAACTGCCCCGCGATAAAGCTGTTTTCAATCTGTGCGTGCAGCTCCTCCGCCTTTGCAATCGCGCCCTTCATACCGAGCTTGCCGTCCGATAAGATAAGCTCCGCGCCGTACGCCTTCATCAGCTTTCTGCGCTCGACAGACATCGTATCGGGCATAACGATTATAAGCTTATATCCCCTCGCCGCCGCAACCGAGGCAAGACCAATCCCCGTGTTGCCCGAGGTCGGCTCGATTATGACCGTGCCCGCCTTTAACAGTCCGCGCTCTTCCGCGTCGTTTAAAATGGCTTTCGCCACCCTGTCCTTGACCGAACCCGAGGGATTGAAATATTCGAGCTTTGCATAAATTTTCGCCTTTAACGAGAGCGATTTTTCTATCCGTGTGAGTTCTAAAAGCGGAGTTTTACCGATAAGTTCGTCCGCAGAAGAGTAAATTTTTGCCATAAAATACAGTCCTCATTTTAACTTGCGTTAATCTATTATACCGAAAAAAAGGCGTAAGTCAAAGGATTTTTTACACATAAAACTATCGCGCGTGTATGCGCATAACGCATATCTATAATATATTAGGCGATAAATTCCGTTGACAATGACAATTAAAAGGTCTAAAATAGATAAGAATAATGAAATATTACACACTTTCAGAGGAACAGGGGTATGGAACAAAGCATAACTGAAAAATGGCAGAAGCTTTCCAAACGCGTGATTTATATCGCGTTTGCGGTTGCGGCTGTCGTTTGCATTATTATGTTTGTCGTTTTGGGCGTTTCGTTGAATAATAAAAGCAAAAATGCGGCAGACGGTCTGAGCAAAGATATTACTACCGCCGTCGTGGTAGCCTGCGTCGTCGTTGTAGTACTGATAATCGCGTTATTCGTAATCTGCTTCATAATTAACAGATTAAACTTAAAGTACGTTGCGGAGGCGAGAGCTTCCGAGGAAGAGGCGAACAAAGTAAAGAGCGATTTCCTTTCGAATATGTCGCACGACGTGCGCACGCCCTTGAACGCCATTATGGGTATGACGGCAATCGCCATCGCGAATACGGACGACAGTCAGCAGGTTGCGGATTGCCTTAAAAAGATTTCGCTCTCCTCCCGCCACCTTCTGGGGCTTATCAACGACGTACTCGATATGTCAAAAATCGAAAACGGCAAAGTGGCTCTGACTACGGAGCAAATCTCTTTAAGCGAGATTTTCGAGGGCGTTACCGTCATTATTCAGCCCCAGCTTAAAAGCAAGCAGCAGAAATTCGACGTCCACGTCGGCGATATCGTCACCGAGGACGTTCTGTGCGACGGCGCGCGGCTCGGTCAGGTGCTTATGAATATTCTGTCAAATGCGTATAAGTTTACTCCCGAAGAGGGCTCAGTCGAACTTTCCGTATATCAGGAGCAATCTCCCCGCGGCGAAGATTACGTGCGCACTCATATCGAGGTACGCGACAACGGTATCGGTATGAGCGAGGAATTCCAGAAACAGCTTTTCGATACTTTCGCCCGCGAGGACAGAGCGCGCATTAACAAGGCGGAAGGCACGGGCCTCGGTATGGCGATTACCAAGTGTATAATCGACTCCATGCAGGGCAGTATCGACGTCGACAGCAAGCAGGGCGAAGGCACGAAATTCCACGTAATACTCGACTTTAAAAAGGCTGACGTACCTCAGACGGATATGAGCTTACCCGAGTGGAAAATACTCGTCGTCGACGGCAGTCAGGCGCTTCGCGACACGGCGGTTGCCACTCTCGGCTCTCTCGGCTTAAAGGCTGACGCGGTGCCCGACGGCGAAACGGCTATCCAGACGGCTGTCAAGGCGCACGAGGAAAACGACGGCTACGATATAATTTTAGTCGACTGGAAGCTGCCCGGTGCCGACGGCGTAGAAACGGCGAAAAAGCTGCGCAAAAAGCTTGACGGTATTCATATTCTGCTCATTTCTGCTTACGATTGCAGCGAAATCGAGGAGCAGGCGAGCGCGGCGGGCATTAGCGGATTTATCTCCAAACCACTGTTTAAGTCCACCCTGTTCAACGGTTTGAGCAGGTTCAACGTATCGCCCGACGAAAATAGCGACGGAGAATATTACAGCAGCAAGAACCTCCGCCTCAAAGGCAAGCGCATACTCGTTGCCGAGGACAACGAACTCAACTGGGAAATCGCAGACGTGCTTTTGACAAACGAAGGACTTATAGTCGAACACGCCGACAACGGTCAGACCTGCGTAGATATGCTGCTTGCGCACAAGGCGGGCTATTACGACGCGATTCTTATGGACGTGCGTATGCCCGTTATGAGCGGTTTCGAAGCAACGACCGTTATCCGTAATTTGAAGAGAGGCTACAACAAAGTTCCCATCATTGCAATGACTGCGGACACGTTCGACGAGGATATGCAAAAATGCCTTGCCTGCGGTATGAACGCGCACATAGCCAAGCCCATGAACGTCGAAGTCGTAAAGGCTACTCTTGCAAGATATATCAAAGATAAGCGGTGAGACACCGCGGGCAAATCCTTTAATTGCTTATGCGTAAACGAGCTTGATTTCAGCAAAGCATAGCGTGGCGGCGATTATTTCGCCGCCACGCTAACTATATAATTTACACTGCGTATAATGAATGTATGAAAGAGAATAAACCCAACCGAGCCCGACTGGGCGCAGTTACGAGCGCCGTCGGTATAATTTGCAATATTGCGCTTGCGGCGGCCAAAATAACCGTAGGCGTGCTGTTCGGACTCGTGTCCGTAATGGCGGACGGCTTTAACAATCTGAGCGACTGCGGCAGCAGCGTCGTATCGCTCGTATCCTTTTATATTGCCGAAAAGCCCGCCGACCGCGAACACCCTTACGGACACCGCCGTTTCGAGTATATCGCCGCAATGATAACCGGCTTTTTGGTGCTGTTTTTAGCCGTAGAGCTCTTCCGCAGTTCGATTGACAAGATTATCACGGGCGAGCTCTCCCACCCCTCCGTCGTCGTTTACAGCGTTTTAGCCGTGTCTGTTACGGTCAAGACAGCTATGTTCGTCTTCTACCGCGTTATGGCTAAAAAGCTGAACGCGGACGCTCTCAAAGCCGCCGCAACCGACAGCCTGTGCGACTGCATAGCGACCACGGCGGTTATAATCGCATTAGTCGTTCTGCAATTTACGGGAGTTCCCGCCGACGGCTATATGGGCATTGCCGTCGGACTGTTTATCGTCTGGCAAGGGTTTAAAATTCTGCTTGACGCGGGTTCTAAACTGTTGGGGCAGGCGCCCGACGGCGAACTGCTTGACAAAATCAAGGCGACCGTATCCGAAGCGGACGGAGTTTTAGGTATTCACGATTTGCGGGTGTACAGCTACGGGCAGGGCGTATACTTTGCCAGCGTGCACGTCGAGATGGACGCCGCCACTCCCGCAATGCAGTCACACGCGGTCTTAGATGGGTTGGAACATAAAATCAAAAGCGAGCTTAACGTGTCTCTGACCGCCCACCTCGACCCTATCGATTTGCAGGACTTGGAGGCACGCGAGCTGGAAAGTAAGGTACGCGCCGCTGTCGGGGAGTTAGACGGCTCGTTTAATTTGCACGATTTCAGACTTGTGCGCGGAGTTAAGAATAAGGCGATTTTCGATTTGGAAGTACCGTTTTCGTGCAAAATAAAGGACGACGAGCTGCGGCGCGCGGCGGAAGATATTGTGCGCGGTTTAGGCGAATATAGCGCAATCGTAAACGTAGAAAGACAATAGTGACGAGCGAAACAAAGC
>CAMWWH010000020.1 GCA_947177975.1 uncultured Clostridia bacterium
TCGTCGCAGGGCGGCATAGGAGACTTGTACAACTTCAAGCTTGCGCCGTCGCTGACCTTGGGTTGCGGCTCCTGGGGCGGCAACTCGACGAGTGAAAACGTAAGCGTAAAGCACCTTTTGAACATTAAGACGGTAGCGGAAAGGAGAGAGAATATGTTGTGGTTCAGAGCGCCCGAGAAGGTATATTTGAAGAGAGGTTGTCTGCCCGTAGCGTTGGACGAACTCAAAAACGTGATGGGCAAGAAGCGCGCGTTCGTGGTAACGGATACCTTCCTTTACAAGAACGGCTTTACCAAGTGCATAACCGACAAGCTCGACGAAATGGGAATTGCGCACGCGACCTTCTACGACGTGGAGCCCGACCCCACGCTTGCGTGTGCCAAGGCGGGCGCGCAGCTTATGAAGTCGTTCGAGCCCGACGTAATAATCGCGCTCGGCGGCGGTTCGGCAATGGACGCGGCTAAAATTATGTGGGTTCTCTACGAGCACCCCGACGCAGACTTCAAGGAAATGGCAATGTGCTTCGTGGATATCAGAAAGCGTATTTACACTTTCCCCAAGATGGGCGAGAAAGCTTATTTTATCGCAATACCCACGTCGGCGGGCACAGGCTCGGAAGTAACTCCGTTCGCGGTAATCACCGACGAGCAGAGCGGAATTAAATACCCTCTTGCGGACTACGAACTGCTTCCCGATATGGCTATTATAGATACGGACTTGCATATGAGCGCACCCAAGAGCCTGACGGCGGCATCGGGTATCGACGCGGTAACTCACGCGTTGGAGGCAATCGCTTCAATGCTTGCAACCGACTACACGGACGGACTTGCAAAGCAGGCGCTTAAAGTAATATTCGAGTATCTTCCCAAAGCGTACGAAAACGGACAGAACGACTATATCGCGCGTGAAAAGATGGCTAACGCGGCAACAATGGCGGGTATGGCTTTCGCGAACGCGTTCCTCGGCGTGTGCCACTCTATGGCGCACAAGCTGGGCGCTTTCCATCATCTGCCGCACGGTGTAGCAAACGCGCTTATGATAGACCACGTACTGCGTTTCAACGCGGCGGAAGTGCCCACGAAGATGGGTACGTTCCCGCAGTACGACCACCCCAAGACTCTGAGAAAGTACGCGGAAGTTGCCGAATACCTCGGAATAGAGGGCAAGGACGACAAGGAAAAGCTTGAAAACCTTATAAAGGCAATCGACGAATTGAAGGAAAAGGTCGGCATTAAGTCAACCATAAAGGAATACGGTGTAGACGAAAAGGACTTCCTTGACCGTCTTGACGAAATGGTAGAGCAGGCGTTCGACGACCAGTGCACGGGAGCAAATCCCCGCTATCCGTTGATGAGCGAAATCAAAGATATGTACCTTAAAGCGTACTACGGTAAATAATTAAGGAGGGAAAGAAAAATGGCGGCAAAGCAATTTGTAAAGGAACACCTGGGCAAGGAGCTGTTCAAAACCGAGGACGGGTTCGTAAAAGTTTTCGGTGACGCGTACACCAAGGCGGGCATTTTAAACGAAGCTTTAAATCAGGCGAGAGTAGAGGAAACCGACCTCAATATCCCCAAGATAAAGGCAATAGAGGTCGTGGACGGCAAGTGGTCGATAGTAATGGACTATATCGAGGGAACTACGCTTTCCGAACTCATGCGCAAGCACCCCGAAAAGGAGGACGAATACCTTGAACTGTTCGTGGATTTGCAGAGAACTGTATTGTCCAAGCGCGTGCCTATGCTGAATAAACTCAAAGACAAAATGCAGGGCAGAATAAGCGAGGCTAAGCTTGACGCAACCACGCGCTACGACTTGCACACGAGGCTGGACTCACTGCCCAAGCACTACAATCTGTGCCACGGTGATTTCCATCCGAGCAACGTAATAATAACTGCGGACGGCACTCCGTACATTATCGACTGGGCGCACGCAACGCAGGGCAACGCTTCGGCGGACGTTGCGACGACTTATCTTATGTTCTATTTGGAGGGCAAGGAGCAGCTTGCGGAAAAGTATCTTAAACTTTACTGCGTAAAGAGCGACACGGCAAAGCAGTACGTGCAGAAGTGGATACCCATCGTTGCGGCTTCGCGCTTAACCAAGGCAAAGCCCGAGGAAGACGAGTTCCTGCGCAGATGGATTGACGTCGTCGATTATCAATAATTATTTTTTTGGTATTTTTTTCATTTCGGTCTTGAAAAGCCAACCTTTCTGTGTTAAAATAGTAAAGGTATAGTATGACTGAGAGTGAAAAGCTGAAATTATTCCATAACGGTGAGGACATTAGCGCGTACGAATTTTTCGGCTGTCACAAAACAGCGGACGAAAAATACGTTTTCAGGGTTTGGTGTCCTCACGCGTTTAAAGTGAGCGTCGTGGGTGATTTCAACGGCTGGGACGAGCAGTCGGATATTATGCGCAGACTGTCCGACGGGGAAAGCTTCGAAGCGGAAGCGAGTGCCCGCGAGGGTGACAGATACAAATTCTGCATAACCACTTTCGACGGCAGAAAGCTTTTAAAAGCCGACCCGTACTCGTTCCGTTCGGATTTTCCTCATTCTACGGCTTCGGTCATACATAAGCCGATAAATTCGGCGACAAGGTTGCCTCCCGAAGAGGGCGAGCACCCCGTAAATATTTACGAAGTCAATCTTCTGTCCTGGAAGCGGCGTAAGGACGGCTCGTATTACAGCTTTAAAGAGCTTAAAAAAACGCTCGTGCCCTACGTTAAAAATATGGGCTACACGCATGTCGAATTTATGCCCGTCACCGAGTACCCGTTCGACGGTTCGTGGGGGTATCAGGTAACGGGATATTACAGTGTAACCGCGCGTTTGGGCTTACCCGAGGATTTTGCCGAGCTTGTGCAGGCTTTTCACGACAACGGTATCCGTGTGCTTCTGGACTGGGTTCCCGCGCACTTTCCCAAGGACGATTTCGCCCTTTACGAATTCGACGGACAACCTCTGTACGAGTGCCCTTTATGGGACAATATGGAGCACAGCGGCTGGGGAACGCGCAAGTTCGATTTCGGCAGGGGCGGCGTAGACAGCTTTCTTCTTTCTTCCGCTGCTTACTTTTTAGACAAATTTGCAATCGACGGACTGCGCGTGGACGCGGTTGCGGCAATGCTGTATCTCGACTACGACAAAAACGCAGGACATTGGACCCCCAACGAATACGGCGATAACCGCAATTTAAGAGCGATAGATTTTATACGCAAATTCAACAGTCTGTTAAAGGGCGCGTTTGTCGGCGCGGTAACAGTTGCCGAGGAGTCGACCGCATACCCGCAGGTTACGACCCCCGTGGAATACGGCGGTCTGGGCTTCGATTATAAGTGGAATATGGGCTGGATGAACGACGTCTTGTTCTATTGCAGACAAGACCCGCTATATCGACACTATCACCACCAGAAAATAACTTTTTCAATGATTTACTCATTAAACGAAAGATACGTTTTGCCGCTCTCGCACGACGAGGTCGTACACGTTAAAGGCTCGATTGTAAACAAGATGCCCGGTGAATACGACGACAAATTCGCTGGCGAGCGTGCGCTTCTGGGCTTTATGTACGCCCACCCCGGGAAGAAGCTGAACTTTATGGGCTACGAGGTTGCGCAGTTTTCCGAGTGGAACTATAAGACGGGGATTGAATTCGATCTTAAAAAATACGACAGACACCGTCAGATGACCGCATACGTAAAGGAGCTAAACCGCTTTTATAAAAGCAACAAGCCGCTTTACGATATCGAAACCGACTGGAAAGGCTTCGAATGGCTGGTCGTGGACGACGTTATTAACAACGTGCTTGTGTTTAACCGATACGACAACGACGGTAATTGCCTTTGCGCGGTTATAAATTTTTCGGGCATAGAACAGAAAAATTATACGTTCGGTCAGCACGAGGGAAAGTACAGGGTTGTATTCAATTCGGACGCGGAGCGTTTCGGCGGCAGCGGCGGATTGAAGAAGAGAATTTTCAAAACGAAAAAACGGCAGAGCCACGGCAAGGAATACTCGCTTACGGTGGATATTCCGAAACTGGCTTGTCTGTATTTGATAAAAGAAAAATAAATATCTGGGGGATATATAAATGCTAAAAAAGAAAAAATGTGTCGCAATGTTGCTTGCGGGCGGTCAGGGCAGCAGACTGTACGCCTTAACGAGTAATATAGCCAAACCTGCGGTTTCGTTCGGCGCAAAGTACAGAATTATCGACTTTCCGCTGTCGAACTGCATAAACTCGGGCATCGATACGGTGGGCGTGCTCACGCAGTATCAGCCGCTCGTTCTGAACGAATACGTCGGCAACGGACAGCCTTGGGACTTGGACAGAACGTTCGGCGGCGTACATATTCTTTCGCCGTACGAGGCTAAAAAGGATACGTCCTGGTACAAGGGCACGGCGAACGCTATCTATCAGAATATCCGCTTTATGAAAATGTACGACCCCGAATACGTTTTAATTCTTTCGGGCGACCACATCTATAAAATGGATTACGACAAAATGCTTGCCGCGCATATCGAGGCGGGTGCAGACTGCACGATTGCGTGCATGAAAGTGCCTATGAAAGAGGCTTCGAGGTTCGGTATTTTAAACACCAATCCCGACGGCACTATTTACGAATTCGAAGAAAAACCCAAGGAGCCGAAGAGCGATCTGGCATCGATGGGTATCTATATTTTCACCGCGTCCAAGCTGTTCAAGTATCTCGAACTCGACGAGCAGGATCCCAATTCCGAAAAGGACTTCGGTAAAAACGTGCTTCCCGCAATGCTCAACGCGGGCGAGAAGATGTATTCCTACCGTTTCGAGGGCTACTGGAAGGACGTCGGCACGATAACCTCGCTGTTAGAGGCAAATATGGATTTGCTCGGCACCGTTCCCAATTTCGAGCTTCGCGATAACGACAGAGTAATTCATTCGCGCAGTCCGCTTGCGCCTCCCGCATACGTTACGGGCGAGGTTTCCAACTCGATGATTGCCAACGGCTGCGAGGTCGAGGGCAGCGTTATCAACTCGGTTATCGGCACCGACTGCGTAATCGAAAAGGGCGCGGTCGTAAAGGACAGCGTGCTTATGGGCAATATCGTCGTCAAGGCGGGTGCAAAGGTCAGCTATTCGATTATCGACGAGGAAGTCACGGTAGGCAAGAACGCCGTGGTGGGCGCCGATAAGGAAGAGGCGAGCAAGGTCGAAGGCAAGACGAGCGGCATAACCGTACTCGGCAGAGGCATAACCGTATCCGACGGTAAGAAAGTTGCCGCGGGCGAAATAGTCGATAAGGACGTATAAGGGGGAAAAGGAAAATGGCTTCAACAGTAGGCGTAATTTTTACAAGTGTTAACGACGAAAACGCATCGGAACTTACGAAAGTAAGGTCGAAAGGCTCGATTCCCTACGGCGGCAGATACCGTCTTGTGGATTTCGTTCTTTCCAATATGGTGAACTCGGGCATAACCACAGTCGGTATGCTCACGAAAAACAATTATCAGTCGCTTATGGACCATCTCGGCTCGGGCAAGGAGTGGGATTTGGCGAGAAAGGAAGGCGGACTTATTCTTTTGCCTCCTTACAGCGACGAAAGCGAAATTCTGTATAAGAACAGAATAGAAGCGTTGAAGGGCGCGACTGCTTTCCTTAAAAAGGCAAAGGAAGACTTCGTCGTGCTTGCGGACAGCGACGCGGTGTACAAGCTCGATTACAGCAAGGTAATCGAAGAGCACATTGCGCACAACGCGGATATCACTATGGTATATCACGAGCACGAGTGCGGCGAAAATCCCGCATACATACTTATGGATACCGAAAAGGACGGCAAGGTAAAGTCAATCGATATCAACGTCAAAGTCGACGGCGTAAAGAAGCACTATATAAACGTGTTCGTCGTGCGCACGACATATTTATTAAATGTCTTACAGACGGTTATCGCAAGAAATCTCACGAGCTTCTCCAAGGATATTATTATTCCCGCAATCAAGTCGGGCAAGGTCTACGGCTACAAGCTCGACGGTTATTACGGCAATATCGATTCCTTGCAGGCTTATTACAAGTCGAATATGGACTTGCTCGATAAGAGCGTAAGACAGGAAATTTTCGGCGAAAGGGACGTTTATACGAAGGTTAACGACGCGCCTCCCGCAAAAATCACTGCGACCGCGAAAGTAACCAACTCGCTTGTTCACGACGGCTGCCTTGTCGAAGGCACGGTTGAAAACTGCATACTTTTCCGCAACGTTATAGTAGGTAAGGGTACTCACCTTAAAAACTGCATTATAATGAGCGAAAACGTAATCGGCGAGGACTGCAATCTTTCCTATGTCGTAAGCGATAAGGACAGCTCCATTTCGAGCGGCGTAACGCTTGCGGGCTGTGAGCAGAAACCTTACTTTATCAATAAGGGCTCGCGCATATAAAAGGCTGAACGGGGGAATAAATTTATGGCTGAAACAACAAAGATTACGGCAAAAAAGACTGCGGCAAAGACGGGTACGGCAAAAATTACGGCAAAGCCCGCCGCAAAGACAACCGCTAAAACTGCGGCGAAGCCCGCGGCGGCTAAACCCGCTAAAAAGGTCGAGGTTAAGCCCGAGGATAAAAAGAAAATTCTTTTCGTCGCTTCGGAAGCTACGCCCTTTATTCAGACGGGCGGACTTGCCGAGGTTATAGGCTCTCTGTCGTGCGCGCTTGCAAAGACGGGAAAGTTCGACGTAAGAGTGGTAATTCCTCTTTATTCCGATATCAAAAAGGAATACAGAGACAAATTCACTTATATCGGCAATCTGTACGTTCACCTTGCCTGGCGTAACCAGTACTGCGGAGTTTTCTCGTACGAAAAGGACGGAGTTATCTTCTACTTTATAGATAACGAATTCTATTTCAAGCGCCCCGGTTGCTACGGTTATTTCGACGACGGTGAGAGATTTGCGTTCTTCTCGCGCGCGGTTCTGGAAATAATGCCTTTCTTAAACTTCTATCCCGAGGTAATGCACTGCCACGACTGGCAGGCGGCGCTTGCGGCGATATACCTTAAAACCAACTATTGTTTCAGACAGGAATACCAGTTTATCCGTTCCCTTTTCACAATTCACAACATAGAATATCAGGGGCAGTATTCGCTGGACATTCTCTCGTCGCTGTTCGATATCTACGGCAAGTATCAGTACCTTGTCGAGTACAATAATTCGATTAACCTTATGAAGGGTGCAATCGAGGTCAGCGAAAGATTTTCGACGGTCAGCCCCAAATATGCGGACGAAATCAAGGACGCATACTATGCGCACGGTCTTGACCCCATTATAAGAAACAATTCGTTCAAGCTCCGCGGCATTTTAAACGGCATCGACGATACGGGCTATAACAGCGAGCTTGACAGTCATCTGTTTGCCAACTTCACGGCGGACGATATGTCCGGCAAGGCTGTCTGCAAGAAAGAGTTACAGAAAATGCTCAATCTTCCCGAAAAGCCCGACACGCCGATTATCTCTATGATTTCGCGTCTTGTGTCGCATAAGGGTTTAGACCTTGTGACCAACGTCATCGAGGAAGCGTTGCAGGACGATATCCAGCTCGTAATTTTGGGCACGGGCGATTATCAGTACGAATCGTTCTTCCGCGACCTTGCGAGAAGGTATCCCGACAAGGTGAGCGCGAACATACAGTTCAACGGCGACCTTTCGAGGAAAATTTACTCCGGTTCGGACATATTCTTAATGCCGTCCAAGTCGGAGCCCTGCGGACTTTCGCAGATGATAGCTTGCCGTTACGCAACCGTACCCATCGTAAGGGAAACGGGCGGACTGTACGACAGCATCAAGCCTCTGGAAAACGGCTACACGTTTGCAAACTATAACGCGCACGATATGCTGTACGTTATCAGAAAAGCCGTTGAAGATTATAAAAACAAAAAAGAATGGGCAAAAATCAGATACAGAGCGGCAATTTCGGATTTCAGCTGGAACAAATCGGCAAAGGAATACGAAGCGCTGTATCTTGAAATGCTTAAATAATTTTACAAGTTACAGGAGAATATAATGAGCTTAACTGCTATTACCGAAAAGGAAGTCAAGGACCTTGTAAAGGGAAAACTTTCAAGGTACTTCGGCGTTGCGCCCGCCGAGGCTTCCAAAGAACAACTTTACAGAGCTGTTGTCATGTGCGTGAGGGATATCTTACTCGAAAAAAGACAACACTTCGCAAAAAAGTGCAAGGCTAAGCGCGCAAAAAGGGTTTACTATCTGTGCATGGAATTCCTTTTGGGGCGTTCGTTGAAGAACAGTTTGTACAATTTGGGAGCTATCGATGCGTTTTCCAAGGCGATTTCGTCATACGGCGCGTCGCTTGACGACTTGTACGAACTCGAACCGGACGCAGGTCTCGGTAACGGCGGTTTAGGCAGATTGGCGGCGTGCTTTATGGACGCGCTCGCTTCGGGCAATTATCCCGCAATGGGATATTCGCTCCGCTACGAATACGGACTTTTCAAGCAGAAAATCGTCGACGGCTGGCAGATAGAGCTGCCCGACGTATGGCTGCCCGGCGGCGAAGTATGGCTGACGCAGAGAACGGATAAGTCGTTTATCGTCCGCTTCAACGGCAGAGTCGAGGAAAAGTGGACGGACAACGGTATGCAGCTCAACTATACCGATACTCAGGATATCGAGGCGGTTGCATACGATATGATGATTTCGGGCAAGGACAGCGAGGCTGTTTCGGTATTGAGATTGTGGAAGGCTAAGCCCTTGCAGGATTTCAATATGAAGCTCTTCTCTCAGGGCGATTATTATCAGGCAATGACCGAGGACAATGACGCGGAAGTGCTCACGAAGGTGCTCTATCCCGCCGATAACCACGTAAACGGCAAGTCGCTGAGATTGAAACAGCAGTATTTCCTGTGCTCGGCGTCCATTCAGAATATAGTAGACGACCACCGTCACAGATACGGCAATTTAAAAGATTTACCCAAGCTGGCGGCAATTCACTTGAACGACACGCACCCCGCGATGGCTATTCCCGAATTGATGAGAATACTTATCGACGAGTACTATTACGACTGGGACGAGGCTTGGTCAATCACTACGGCAACCTGCGCTTACACCAACCATACGGTATTGGCTGAGGCTCTCGAAACGTGGTCGGAGGATTTGGTTGCGAGAATAGTACCCAGAATACACACGATTATTCAGGAAATCAACCGCAGACTTTGCGAACAGCTGTGGCACAGCTTCCCCGGCGAGTGGGCTAAGATTTCCAGAATGGCTATTATCGAGCACAGCCGCATAAAGATGGCTAACCTTTCGGTGTACGGCGGTCACAGCGTAAACGGCGTCGCGGCGCTTCACAGCGAGATTATCAAGAAGTCGGTTTTCAAAGATTTCTACGATTTCTCGCCCGAGAAGTTTACCAACGTTACCAACGGCATTGCTTACAGAAGATGGCTCTGTCAGGCTAACCCCGAATTAACCGAGCTCTTGTGCGACTGCATAGGCGACGGCTTTATCCACGACAGTTCGCTTCTTGCCGACTTCAAAAAGTTCGAGGACGACAAGACGGTTTTAAAGCGTCTTGAAGAAATCAAGGCAATCAAGAAGAAGCAGTTCGTTGATTACGCATTGAAAAAGCAGGGATTTGTTATCAATCCCGACAGCTTATTCGACACGCAGGCAAAGCGCTTGCACGAATATAAGCGTCAGCTTTTAAACGTACTGAACATTATCGATCTCTATCTCGATTTGCAGGAAAATCCCGATATGGAAATGCAGCCTAAGACCTACATTTTCGGTGCAAAGGCGGCTCCGGGATATTCGATGGCAAAGCAGATTATCAAGTTAATCAACTATCTGTCCGCGGATATACGTAAAAATCCCAAGATAAACGAGAAATTAAGCGTCGTTTATATGGAAGATTACAACGTAACGATGTCCGAAAAGCTTATGCCCGCGTCGGAGGTTTCCGAGCAGATTTCGCTTGCAGGTAAAGAGGCGAGCGGTACGGGCAATATGAAGTTTATGATAAACGGCGCGCTCACAATCGGCACGCTCGACGGCGCGAACGTCGAAATGGCGCAGGCGGTAGGCGACGAAAATATCTTTATCTTCGGCTTAAAGTCAAACGAAGTCGACGACATATGGCGCGCGGGTTACAGCTCGTCAAAGTACTATAACGATTCGCCCAGATTAAGAAGAATAGTCGAGGCGCTGATTATAGGCTTTAACGGTCAGTCGTTCTCCGATATGGCGAACTATCTGCTTACGGGCAGCCCCGTGGCAGACCCCTATATGTGCATGGCGGACTTCGTATCATATTCGAGAACCCAGCACCAGATTTCCGATTTGTACGTTAAAGACAAGATGAAGTGGAACAAGATGTCGCTTCGCAACATTGCGGCGTCGGGCTTCTTCTCGGCTGACCGCAGTATAAGACAGTATGCGGAAAACATCTGGAATTTGAAGCCGCAAGGCAAAAACGACAAGTAATTGTTTACCCGCCGCCAATGCGGCGGGTTTTTCGTATAATAGTTAAGAGGTGATTTTAATGGACGAATTTAAAGATTTACGAATAGTAGACAATTTTTATCAGACTTCGGCGTTTTTCCCTATGCCGACAACGCTTGTGGGCACGGTTTCGGAAAACGGACAGGCGAATATGGGCGCGTATTCTCTGTGCTTTCCGTACTATATAGCGGGCAAAGAGTACTACGCTATGATTTTGGAGTGCCGCAACAGCTCGAATACCGCGCAGAATATTCTGCGCACGAAAAAATGTTCGCTCAATTTCATACCCGACGACAGAAAGTTTTTCAAAGAGGCGGTAAGACTTGGGTTCCCCGGTGACACAACCGAAGAGAAAATGAAAAACTGTCTTTTCACTTTGCGCGAAAGTACGCTGGATAAGAGCAGACCGAAAATTATCGGCGAGGCTTTTCAGGTTTTCGAGTGCAGTTGGGACGACAGCTTGGAGGACGCCTATCTCGATAAAGCGGGATGCCTTGAAGGCTACGAGCCGCCTTACAGAAATTTTAACGGCATAACGAGTAAGTTCGGCGCGCATTTCATATTAAAGATTGACAAAATTTTAATGAAGCCGAAATATTACGACGCTATCGTCGGAGGGGTCAGCGCTAAGGAATTTCCCCGCGTGCCCGTAGATTACGGCTACCGCGACAGCACGAATTTCTGGTATACCAAATTCAAAAAGCCGATTCCCGAAAAAATTCAGGCGAAGGAAGGCGACGTCAAGTCGGTTATTTACGCGGCGTCGCGCATAGACCCCGACGTGAAATTCACCGACGGAGCTTGCTCAAAGCTGACGAAAATCCCCCGCATATTTTTAAAAGCGGCGCTGACCCAGATGGTGGAAATTGCAAAGGAAGAGGGTATAAAACTGATAGACGAGGCGGCTTTGGAAATTATAAACGACAAGCGCCGCAAAGAAAAAAAGAAATAAAAAGTCATATAAGAGCGAATGTGCTAAAAAAGCATATTCGCTTTTTTTTATGCGCCTTTTGCATATTTTTGTTGTTTTTTTGTATTTATTTGTATTGTTACGTATTGACTTTACAAATTCGCAATGTTAAACTAAACATGTATAAGTGTCTATATAACGACCATATTGTTAAAATTGACAAATTTTGAGACGCTTAAAAAAACTGCAAAAATCAAGACGGCGGTACCGCCGTCTGTGTTCCCATACCTTGGGAACACAAAAGATTATCTGTTAAAACTTAAAATCGGGGAAAATGTTGTCGGACAGACAAAAGGACAAGCTTATGAAAAAGGCGAGAATATTTATAACTTTATTATGTGCCGTAATAATCGGTATGTTTGCGTCGCTTATAATTGCCGTCACGGGAGTCGGTTTAAATAAGCGCGAAACCGTGGCGTATGCAGACGCCGCGGGTATTACCGATGAAATTTACTGGGCAATGGACGAATCGACGTGGACGCTGTACATATCGAGCGAGCAAATCGAAACCGAAGGGTACGAAAGCTACAGCAATTTCAGCGGTACGCTTGACTTCAACGTCGACGATACGAACTCATGGCACTACTGGTACAGAAGGTACATCAATAATGTCGAAACGGTTACGTTCTTAAAACCCGTTGCTCCGAAATATGTCAGCCACTGGTTTTCAGAGTTCTATTCGTTAACTACGATTAACAATATTGAATATCTCGATACTTCCAAAGCGGTAGGGGCGGTTTACGCGTTCAGTAACTGTATGTCGCTTACGTCGCTCGATTTAAGCTCGTTCGATGCAAGCAAGCTTACGGACGTCGATTATATGTTCTCAGGCTTAAATTCCCTCGGCGAAATAAAGATAAGCGGAAGTCTTGCCGCAAAATTTGCGTCCGGCGGAATTGTCCTTCCCAACGTCGGCGAGAAAACTCTGTGGCTCAATTCCGACAATCAAATTATAAATTCCAATGCAGGCTTGTCATCTGCGGGCACGTACAAAGCGGCTTATACGCCTGTTATATGGTGGGGACTTAACAGCACCGCTACGACTTTGTACGTCGACTCGACGCCGTCGTCCGTCCGTACCGAATACGTATATACAATAGACCTTTACGCCGAAGACTACGTTATCCCCTGGTACGCATTTAATCCCGACCTGACAACCGTTTCCTTTGGTAATATAAAGCCCGCGTCCATGCGTTTGTGGCTTGATTCGACATACGTTATTACGAATATAGAGTGGGGAAATATCGATACGACGTACACGACCGATATGTCGTATATGCTCAGTTCGAGCAATCTTTCGTCCGTGACTTTCCCTGCAAGCTTCAATACCGCCAACGTTAAAACGATGGAGGGTATGTTCGGTTGGAGTAACTTCAAAACTCTAAATTTAAGCACGTTCAATACCGCCAAAGTCGAGAATATGGAGAGTATGTTCAGCACTTGCGGCGAGCTTACCGAGATAAATATGTCGTCGTTCGCGTTCAATAACCAGCCAATGGTTGACGGTATGTTCGACGCATTGCCCATGCTTTCCAAAATCAATATCAGCGCGGCTTTGGCGGAAATGTTCGAGATAGGCGAAATGTCGTCGTTCGTATACGCCAACGGAAATATGTTCTGGCTTAATTCCGCAGGCGACGTTATATCCTCGCCGCAGGGCATGAAGACTGCGGGAGTGTATACGCGTCCTTACACGCCGATAATCTGGTGGTACGTCAACGGCAGCAGACTTTACATATCCGCAAATAAGGACGGCAGTGATTACGCCGGCTTTTTATGCTCCGAAAACGTTGTTCCCTGGTACGATTACAGGGGCAGTATTACCAACGTTATATTCAATTCCAAGGTCGTACCCGCTTATACGAACAGCTGGTTCGAGAGCTTTACCGCGCTCACGACCATAGACCTTACGAAGCTCGACACGTCGTACACGACCGATATGAACCATATGTTCTACAACTGCGGGTCGCTTGCAGAGTTGAACCTTACCGCGCTGAAAACCGACCACGTAACGAATATGGAAAACATGTTCAGATACTGCACGTTGTTGAGGGAATTCGATTTCAGCGGGTTCAAGGTCGACGCGTGCACGAATTTCGACGGCTTTATCGACAATCTGTACGCCGTCGAGGAAATAACGGTAAGCGAAAGTCTCGGTAGAAAGTTCGAGCTCGGCGAGGTGTCGTTTGCGCTTGTATCCGACTACACTTACTGGACGTATGAGGACGAAGAGGGCGAAACGCAGACGATAAGCACGTCCGACGATATGACCGGTCCCGAGACGTATAAAAGCGGCTATACGGCGCGTATTTTCTGGCGTTTCGTGGAGGGACCTAAAAACAGGCTCGTATTATCCTCCGACGATTTTACCGATAGCGAAAAGGCTGCGTCCGTCGATTACGGCGAATTCCACGGTACCGATTTCTATTCGTATTACAAGTCCACGGGAAGGAATCCGTACGATAACTCTTACTATTACTGGCGAACCAACGTGCCCTGGTGGGCTTACAGAGAATACGTAAACACGCTTGAAATACAGAGCCGTATTGCTCCGTCGGCGACTAACTACTGGTTCTTCCAGTGCTATTATTTAACCACAATTACGGGCATTGAAAACATCGACTGTACGTATACCACCGAGATGACGAGTATGTTCGACGGCTGCGGGTCGTTGACCGCGCTCGATTTAAGCGGATTGGACGTCAGCCATAACCGTATTTTTGCGGGAATGTTGTACGGGCTGGGTTCGCTGTCGGAAATAAAAATCAGCGAGAGCCTTGCCAAGAAAATGGAGTCGACCGATTTCGACGTGATAAGCGTTGATTTCCCTTGGTATTACGGCAGCTACGAGCCTGACAATATGGTTACCGCGGCGTACCAGATGGACCGCGCGGGCACGTACGTAAACCCCGTTACCCCCGTAATATATTGGGGTTACAACGATTACGGCAGAGAAAACGTTCTTACGATATCGCCTATCGAAATAAGCGTTTCCTCGGGCGACAGCGGTGCTTTTGCAGGCACGGACAGCGCAGTCCCCTGGGCGAAATATGCGGGCGATATTAAAAAAGTCGTAATTTCGGGCAGTGTAAAGCCCACGTATACGCACGCTTGGTTCCAGGGATTTACAAGCGTTACAAGCATAGACATTTCCTCGCTGGTAACGACCAACGTAGTGGATATGTCGTATATGTTCGATTCCTGTTTCATTCTGACGGAGTTAACTCTGCCGGAAACCTTCGTCACGTCGTCGGTTGTCAATATGGAGGCTATGTTTGCCAGCTGCTATGCGCTGGAAGAGATTGACGTGAGCAATTTCGACACCTCGAAAGTTACGAACATGTACGCTATGTTCCTCGATTGCTGGGCGCTTACAAGCTTAGACATATCCAATTTCGATACGTCGAACGTAATGAATATGGAGTATATGTTCCACGGTTGTTCGTCGCTTGAAAGCTTAAATCTTATAACGCTCAATTTCGACAGCTGTCAGGCGTATACGTATATGCTGTGGGGGCTCGACTCGCTGACGTCGATTACCATAAGCCAGAGAATATCGGAGTTTTTCGTGGACGGAACGATAAATTCGTTCGGCAATCCCAACGAAAACGCATTCTGGCTGTCGCCTACCAAGCAGAAGATTAACGGCTACTGGGAAATGTCAGAAGTCGGCACGTATATAAATCCGTATACGCCGAAAATTTACTGGTCTTACAACGGCGGCAAGCTTACGCTTTCGCCGGAAGGAACGGGCGACAATTACATATCGGGTCTCGGCAACGAGTTGCCTTGGCTTGACAGAAAAAACAATATAACCGAAGTTGAAATTACGGGAACAATCAAGCCCGCCTATACGAGCTGGTGGTTCTCTGAGTGTATAAGACTTACTTCCATATCGGGTCTTAACTACCTCGATACGTCTTATACGACGCATATGGAGGGTATGTTCTACGCATGCTCGTCGCTCGCAACTCTCGACGCTACGTATTTAAAGACTGGCAACGCGCTGTATCTGTCGAATATGTTCGACGGCTGCGAAAAGCTTGCCGTGCTCAACGTTTCGGGCTTCGACACCTCGAATGTTCTGGATATGGAATATATGTTCCAGTCGTGCACGTCGATAAAGACCCTCGATTTGAGTAATTTCGAAGTTTCCTACTGCGGAAATTTCTACCGCATGTTCTACAATATGCCCGCGATGACGGAGCTTACAATAAGCTCGAGCGTATCGGCAAAGCTCGTGTCATCGCAGATTACTTTCGATAATCCCACAGGCGTTTCGTTCTGGATTTCGCCTACGGGCAAGAGGGTGGACTGGTACGGCGCGATGTCCGAAGCGGGCACTTACACGTGTCCTTACACGCCGATAATTTACTGGAAATACGATTCGACGGGCGCTGCAAACGTTCTCACGATTTCCAGCAACGCGATAAGCGAAAAGACTTTCTCGGGTACGTCTGCGGAAGTGCCTTGGAATAATTATTACGGCAATATCAAGAAAGTAGTGGTGGAAGGCACCGTTTCGCCCTCGTCGACGGCTAACTGGTTCCTTGAAAGTACGCTTCTTGCCTCCGTCGACCTTTCGGGACTCGATACGACGTACACGACCGATATGTCGTATATGTTCTATTACTGTTCTTCGCTCAAATCGCTCGATTTAAGTAAGTGCGAGGTTTCCAACTGCGCCGCGTTTACGAGGATTTTCGAAGGCACCGACTCGCTCGAAGAAATTTCCATAAGCCTGTCGCTTTCCGACGCGCTTATAGACGGCACGATAGACAGCTTCGCTCAGCCCAACGATGATGCGGTATGGTTCTCGCCCAGCGGCAGACGCGTGACCTCGAACGAGGATATGAGGGAGTCGGGTAAATACGTTTCTTCGTATACGCCTATAATTTATTGGGATTACAGCAACAGAACGTTAAGACTATCCGATACAACGGCAAGCAGAAACATAATGTACGGCAGCTATCCGTACAATTACCCGCGCTGTGAAGTACTTCCCTGGGAGTATTATAAATCCGAAATCGAAAACGTAATAGTGGAAGGAAACGTCAGATCGGTTTACACCGACCATTGGTTCGAAGGTTGCGAGAGATTGATTTCGCTTGACCTTTCGGGACTCGATACCGAAAATACCGTCTCGATGAGCGCTATGTTTAACGGCTGTTTAAAGCTTGAAACACTCGATCTGAGCAATATGCTGACGGACAATTGCAGGAATATGGAATACATGTTCTACAACTGTACCTCGCTTACGAGTATGGATTTGAGCACGTTCGATATGTCGGCTTGCCGTGCGTATACGGAAATGCTTACGCAGCTCAAATCGCTCGGCGAAATAACGATAAGCAAGAGCGTCGCCGAAAATATGCGCAGAGTCAGCTTCGACGTGCTCGGCGCGAATACGCCTTGGTATTATTACGACGACGGTCCTTCCGTGCTCATCTACGACGCAAGACAGATGACGCGCGCGGGCAAATACGTCAATCCCGTATCCGCGGCGATTTACTGGCAGTACGGCAGCAATAAGCTCACGATATCGAACACGCCGTTTACGGGTAACTACTGCGGAAAAATCGCGGTAACCGACCAGTTCGGCGAAAACGAATTGCCCTGGTTCGATTATTATTCGAGTATCCGTTCGGTAGTAATCCGCGGCAGAGTTGCGCCCGCATACACGAACTGGTGGTTCAGTTCGTTTATGGAAGTTACGTCTATCGACCTTACGGGGCTCGACACAACGTATACTTACGATATGACGGGTATGTTCTATAACTGTCAGAAGCTTTCCGACTTGAAGCTGGGAAATACTTTCGACGTCTCTAACGTCGTGAGTATGGACTGGATGTTCAGCAACTGTATCGCGCTCAAATCGCTCGATTTGAGTTCGTTCGAAACGCCTCAGCTGACAAGTATGAACTGGACGTTCTTCATGGATATCGACAACGGACTGATATCCGAACTCACCGGATTGGATTTAAGCAATTTCAATGTTACTCGTTGCGACGGTTTCAAGAATACGTTCTACGGACTTTCGTCAATCAAGCGTCTGAACGTCAATCTGAGCCTTGCCGTGAAGCTGTCGGCGGAGGCGGTAGCGTTCGACTATCCCAACGCAAGCGCGTACTGGCTGTCGCCGAGCGGCAAAAAGATTACCTACTTCAATCAGATGAAGGAAGCGGGCGAGTACGTTTGCCCTTATTCCACGAGAATTTACTGGAAAAACGAAAGCAACAAGCTTACGATTTCCGATTTGCCTATCACGACGGGACAGTCGTATTCGTTCGACCCGTTAAACTACTATGACGAAACCAACGTGTATTGGCAGGACAGAATAAACGTGGCGAACGTAACTTCGGTTATGTTCGTCGGCAACGTCGCGCCCGCGTCCACGAGGGATTGGTTCAACGGCTTTACGTCGCTTACTGCCATAGATTTGTCTTGCCTCGACACGTCGTACACGACCGATATGGGGAACATGTTCTACGACTGCTCCAAGCTCGACACGCTCGATTTAAGCAAGCTCAACGTGGCAGGCTGTAACGACTTTACGGATATTTTCTATAATATACCTTCGTTAAAGATAATCATACTGAGCGATACGCTTGCTAACAAGTTCAGGGACAATACCATAGTATTCGAGAACGTAAACGAGGCGAGCCCCTGGTATACGCACGAAGGCGTCAAGGTCACCGCGTCCGCGCAGATGCGAATCGGCACGATGTACATCAACCCGTACACGCCCGTAATTTACTGGCAGTACAGTTCCGGCACGCTTACGCTGTCCGATAAAGCTCTTAGCGGCAGTTACAGCGGCTCGTTCCCTATGACGTGGCGCATGGACCAGGACGGACAGGACCCTTGGGCTGAATACAGAGACTGGTCTGCCGAAAATGCGAGTCCCATAACGACGGTTACTATTCAGAGTGAAATAAAGCCGTCGAATACGCGTTTCTGGTTCTACGGTTTCTCGAAGCTGACCACGATTAACGGACTTGAAAAGCTCACTATGACGTACGTTACGGATATGTCGTTAATGTTTGCCGAGTGCCACTCTGTCAAGACGCTCGATTTGAGAGTGTTGAGTACCTCGAATGTTACCGATATGTCGTATGCGTTCTACAATTGCAACCAGCTCGAATCGCTCGATTTAAGCAGCTTCGAAATGGCGAACTGCAAGACGACGGAGTATATGCTCAGCGAGTTATCGTCGCTCAACGAAATATCGATAAGCGCAAGTCTTGCGGGCAAGATGGCGAGCGTCGACTTTACGCCCATACAATCCGCGGCGTGGTACTACGAGGACGGCACGAAGATACTCGAAGCCTCCAAAATGAGGAAGGCGGGACTCTATACAAGCTCGTATACTCCCGTAATTTATTGGAACTATAACACCAATACCAACCATCTTACAATCTCCGCAAAGGAGCAGTCCCATACGTCAAGCGACGATTACGGCAGCTTCCTTGCAAGCCAGTTCATATTAGACTGGCAATTCGTATATGACCGCGGTTCGTGGAAATGGCTTAACTACGGCGTAATAGACAATCCTTGGGGTGCATACGCCGAAACTATGAAATCGGCGGCGTTCGTCGGCAACGTTGCGCCCGTGAACATATCGGGCTGGTTCTGGGGCTTTACCGCGCTCACGACGGTCGATATGAGCGGACTTAACACCGCGAACGTAACCGATATGCGCGATTTGTTCAACGGCTGTACTTCGCTTAAAACTCTTGATTTAAGCAATTTCGACGTATCGTCGGCAATGTACTATTCGTTCCTCTACACTTCGGGCGGCAACTCTTATACCTGCACGTACAACGGACTTGGCGATATGTTCTACAACGTCAGTTCGCTAAGTTCGATAACGATAAGCGAATCGCTTGCCGCCAAGTTCAAGAGCGGGTATGTGTGGCTGAATAACGTTACGGCTGAAACGCCCTGGTATCACGAGAACGGCACGCAGGTCAGCGATTCTTCCAAGATGAGATGGGCGGGTAAATACGGCAGCTCGTATTCACCCTTGCTTTATTGGGGTGTAAGCAACGGCAACAGAACGCTTACGATTTCCGACAGCGTCGTAAGGAGTGCGGATTACGTATTCGGCGGCGCGGACTGCTGGGAAGCTGCTTACGTGCCCTGGGCGGAATACAGAGAAGGCATTACGTCCGTGCAGTTTGTCGGCGAAGTAAAGCCTTTGTATATGAGGCATTGGTTCTACGCGTTCAGTTCGCTTAAAACGATAGATATCAGCGGCGTCGATACGATGTTCACTAAGGATATGGCTGCGCTGTTTGCCGATTGTACAAAACTGGAAACGATAACCTTCGGTAAAAACTTCACTACGGCAAACGTGCTCGATATGGACTGCATGTTCCACCGTTGCTACGCGCTGAAAGAGCTTGATTTGAGCGGGTTCAATACCGAAAAGGTACAGAACATGAGCCATATGTTCTATTTGTGCGGTTCTCTCGAAGCGCTCGATTTGAGCGGTTTCACCGTTTTAAGCGACGCGTACATTCCCAACATGTTGCTTTTCGGTGAAGCGAAGATTAAAAATATAAACATAAGCCTCAGTCTTGCGAATAAGATAACGGAAGCCAATTTCGACCAGGCGAGCGAAGAAAACCCTTGGCGCAGGGACGGCGGCAAGCAGATTACCGCCACATCGCAGATGACGTCCGCGGGCAAATACTATTACGACGGTATCGTAGTATTCAAGAACGGCGACGTCGTGCTTGCAATGGTAACGATTGAAAAGGGCAAGCCCGTCGCTTATACGGGTACGACTCCTACGAAGAACGACACCGCGGATACGGCGTACGTCGATTTCGTCGGCTGGACGAGAACGGACGGCGGCAGCGTATTCGTGGATCTGGATACGATTACTCAGTCGACGACCGTATACGCAAGCTTTAACAGTATCAGACTGATTGCGCCCGAAGAAGGTATAATCTACGACGGCAACGCGCACGCGGCTACGTTCGAAAACAAGACGAGCGCGGCTGACAGCGAGTACGTAATCGATTACTCGTATTCGGCAACCGCAAACGGTACGTTCGAGGCTGAGGACAGTGCGAAGAGAGCAGGCTGGCATACGGCGCAGCTCGTCTTTGGTTCGCACAGCATAAGCGTTACTTATCAGATTGCGAAAAAGGAAGTAAAAATCACGGGCGGCGTTGTGGCGAACGATAAGATTTACGACGCTACTACAAGCGCGACGGCAAACTTTGCAAACGCAGTTATAAACGGAGTCGCTGCGGGCGACGAAGTGAACGTTGCGTCGGCTGACGCGGTTTTTGCGGACGCAAACGCAAACGATAACGTTGCGGTAACCCTTTTCAACTGGGTTCTCGGCGGTGCGGACGCGGGCAACTACGTCGTTGCCGCAAGTGGAAACACCTCGTCGTCGGCGAACATAACCAAGAGGGACGTAACGGTCGAAATAACTGTTGTGGACTCCATAGTCGGACACGTAAAGGCGGCAAGCGCGCAGGTGTTCGGTTGCGACGGTATGACTTCTCCCGTAGTCACGCTTACCTATTCGAACGACAAGGGCTACAATTCGACGAAGCTTCCCGACGTACCCGCAGAGTACACGGTAACGGCTACGATTGTAAACAGTAACTTCAATCTCGTCGGCAATAACACCGCTCAGTTCGAGCTTGTTTCGCCGTACAATATGATTACAGGCGTTCATTTCGAGCAGGACGAGTACTTCTACGGTGATTTGGTTAAAAAGCCGCAGGTTACGGCAACCCACGGTACGGGTACGGAGCAGATAACTTATTATAAGGATATCAACAGAACGCAGGCGGTCAACATAACCGAAGATACGCCTCCCGCCGCGGGAACGTATTACGTTTATATCAAGGTGCCCGCAAATTACGACTACGGCGAAGCAACGACGACGGTAGTGTTGGTTGTTAAACCCAAAAAGGTTACGGTTAATATCGACGCGGGCGGCGGCGTTTACGGAGGCGAAATCACTTATCCCACCGCGACGGTAGTAAGCGACAGCGGAACGGTGCCTGAAGTTACGTTCACCTATACCGACGCTAAGGGCAACAAGCTCACCGAGCCTCCCGTTAACGCAGGTACTTATACCGCGGAAGTCAATTTAAGCGATAAAAACTATGAGGTCGACGGCACCCGCTCGGTACAATTCGTGATAGAGGGAGCGTCGATTACGGACGCGCAGGTAGACGAAATAGGCAACCAAACTTACACGGGCTCGGCAATTACGCCTTCCTTAAACGTAGTGCTCGGTGACAATACGCTTGTTGCGGATAAGGATTACACGGTAACGTATTCGAACAATACAAACGTTGCGTACGGTGACGGTAATGCGGTCGTTGCTGGTGCGGGCATACTTATTACAGGTATCGGCAACTACAGCGGCACGATAGAGCTGAGCTTTGCCATTACGCCCGTTACGGTTACCGCGGATATGATAACGGTCAGCGACCAGATATATACGGGCTTGCAGCTTAAACCCGTAATTACGGCGCGTTATCTCGGCAAAGCACTTGTCGGAAACACGGATTACACCGCGGTTTACGGCGAAAATATCAACGTGCTTTACGTCAACAACAGCGTGTCCGACGGCGGCAGTATAACCGTTACGGGTAAAGGCAATTTCGTCGGTACGGTAACCAAGCAATTCAAAATCAAGCCCGCCGATATCAACACTGCGGAGATAGGCGAGATTTCGGACAAAGATTACACGGGCGAAGCAATCGTACCCGAATTTACCGTTACTCTCGGAACGGTGGACGTTGTCAGGGACGTAGACTACACGATGTCGGTCAGCGCAAACATTAACGTCGGTACGGCAACGGCAACGCTTACGGGTTGCGGCAACTTTACCGGCAGTAAAAAGGTTACTTTCAGCATAGTTGCGTGCGAGGTTACGCTCGAAATAGCGGCTAAGGGCGGCACGGTCAACAACGTCGTGCCCGCTACGGCGAAAGTGTACGATAAGCAGAACAACGAGCTTTCCGTCGAAGTAAAGTTTACATATACGGATAAGGACGGCAAGACCTCCGAAATAGTACCCAACGTAGTCGGTACGTATACGGTGATCGCTTCGATAGCTAATCAGAACTATGTAATTAAGGGAGAAAAGACGGCGCAATTCGTTATAAGTTCTGCGATAAACTCCATCACCGAGCTTACTCTCGACAACTGGATTTTCGGCAATCCCAACGAGCCCGAGGTCGTTGCGGTGTCCGGCGACGAAGCTCCCGTATACTATACATATTATTTGGCGAGCGACACGCTGCTTGATAATCCTCTGAGCGCAAAGCCCGAAGACGTAGGCTCGTACGTAGTCAAGGCGGAGATATTCTCGACCGCCAACTACGGATACGCGCAGGCAACGAAGAACTTCAAGATTCTTCCCGCACAGCTTACTTCGGAGATGGTAACCGTTGCGGCGCAGACTTATACGGGTCAGCAGATTATTCCCGAAGTTATTATCAGCTATCTTGGAAACGAGTACGGCTCCGACTACTACGAAGTGGTAAGCTACGGTGAAAACGTTAACGTCGCGGGCGGCGGCTCGATTACGATAACGGCAAGCGGCAA
>CAMWWH010000021.1 GCA_947177975.1 uncultured Clostridia bacterium
CAATACAAAATTAATTACTAAAAAGCTTCATACTAAAAAAATTTTCTGTTATAATAATAAATTCTGTGGATGAAGAATAGTGCCGACGCATAAATTAAGGGGGCAGACGGGTTTACCGTCGTGCGGCGGCGAGTTATTTGGAGGTTCTTGCATGAAAAGAATAGGTTTGCTTACGAGCGGCGGCGATGCTCCCGGAATGAACGCCTGCATAAGGGCTGTCGTAAGAACGGCGCTTTACTACGGTATGGAAGTTTACGGTATCGAGCGCGGCTATCAGGGGCTTATCGACGACGATATGATTCCTATGGAAATGCGTTCCGTATCGGATATCGTTCAGCGCGGCGGCACGAAGCTCAGAACCGCCCGTTGCCTTGAAATGCTCACGAAAGAGGGACAGAAAAAGGCGGTAAGAACGCTTGAAGCAAGAAATATCGAAGGATTGGTCGTCATCGGCGGCGACGGTTCGTTCAAAGGCGCAAAGTGTCTTTCCGAAGAATTCGGTATTCCCACAATCGGTATCCCCGGTACGATTGATAACGACCTCGAATACACCGATTACACTCTCGGTTTCGATACCGCGGTAAATACGTGTATCGACGTTATAAATAAGCTGCGCGATACTATGACCTCGCACGAAAGAATTTCGGTTGTCGAGGTTATGGGCAGACGTTGCGGCGACATCGCTCTGTTTGCGGGTATTGCAAGCGGCGCAGAAATAATCGTCGTTCCCGAAGTCGTTTTCGACCTCGACGATATAGTTATGCGTATAAACCGCTCGCGAGCAAACGGAAAGCACTCGAATATAGTGGTGGTTGCCGAAGGCGTCTGCACGGCGGACGAATTTGCAAAACAGTTACAGTCGGTAACGACCTATTCGGTAAGACCTACGACAATCGGTCATATTCAGCGCGGCGGCTCGCCCACGATGGCGGACAGAATGTTGGCGGCGCAGTTCGGTAACAAAGCCGTAAGGCTTTTGAAGGACGGTATCGGCAACCGCGTTGTCGGTATTCGCAAAAACGAAATAATAGATATGGATATAATCGAAGCGGTAAGTATGAAGAAGAAGTTCAATTACGAGCTTTATGAAACGCTTCAGATGATTTCAATGTAAGCAAATTAAACCGCTTTCGAAAAAGCGGTTTTTTTGTGGCTGGCAATTAAAAAAAGGATAAGCGGGAAAACAAAATGATATTATGTGTGAGTTTGAGCCCCTGCGTGGAAATCAACTTCGAGGTTGATTCTCTTGCAGTCGGGAAAATGCACAAGGTTATAAACAGACGAACCTTCTTTACGGGTAAGGCAATGAACGTGGCGACAGGGCTGTCAAGACTCGGTGCGCACGCAGTCGCAAGCGGCTTTATGTTCGAAGAAAACGGCAGACTGTACGAGCAGGAAATGCACAAAGAGGGCGTTACATATAAATTCGTCTGGAACGGCGGACGCGCTAAGGAAGTCTATAATTTTATCGATAACCGCTCTATGCTCACCGAGGTTGTCGACGAAGCCACCCCGATTGACGGTGACAACGCAAAGCAGTTACTCGATATTGTTGCAGGTCTTTCCAAAGACTGCAAAGCGGTGGTTTTTTCGGGAGATTTAAACGCAGGGTTGCCCGAGGACTATATGCATCAGGTGCTTACGGTTATACCGCCGCACGTTTTAAAGGTTGTCGATACGGACGGTTACAGACTTGCAAACCTTCTCGATTGCGGACTTGACCTTGTTAAACCGAATATGGACGAACTTTCCCGCGCGACGGGTATAAAGATAACCGACCGCGACAGTATGGTAAGGGCTTGCGACAATCTTTTGGAAAGGGGAGTTAAGCGAGTGCTTTTATCGCTCGGCAAGAACGGTGCGATTATCTGCGACGAAAAACAGCGGTTCTACTGTACTTCGCTCAACGTTGCCATGAATTCGACTGCGGGTGCGGGCGACGCTATGGTTGCAGCCGCGACCAAGGCTTTATCCGAGGGGGCGGAGCTTGCCGATATTCTGCGTTGCGGAGTCGCCGCAGGTACGGCGTCGGTAACTCTGCCCGACAGTATTTCATTCCTTAAAGAGAAGTACGACGAAGTTTTGCAACAGCTCACGGTTAAGGAAATTTGAATTAACACTTGATTTTTACGAAATTTGTTATATAATGTAGATGAGAAATAAGGCGGTGAACCTATATGTGGAATGAAGACAGACCTTTGGAATTATTGAAGAATATGCCTCACGTGCTTACTGCGGAGAATCTTGCGCAGATTCAGCAGGTAATCGACAACGATAAATTTTTAAACAGTAAGAGGCTGAGGGGCGATTTGTGCGGAAGGTATGCGCCTTTCTGTAAAAACTGCGACAAGACCGTAAACAAGCCTTGTGCGGTTGCATACGTACGTATGAAAATAAAAGAGGGTCTGCAAGTGCAGATGGAGGACATTCCCGCCGAAACTCCCGAGGAGATTGCCGAAAAGAAAGAGGCAAAGGCGCCCTCCAAGAAAATCCGTATTGCTGTTGCGAGAAGGAAGTAATTTTATAATTTAAATGTAATTGCGGGGCTTTTTGCCCCGTTTTTTTAATGAAAAAAGGAACTGCCGAAAGGTAGTCCCTTAATGGAGCTGCTAACCGGATTTGAACCGGTGACCTCGTCCTTACCAAGGACGTGCTCTACCTGCTGAGCCATAGCAGCGTTATTCAAATAATTTGTTTTACTTGAATATTATATTTTAATTATCGTGTGTTGTCAATTCATTTTAAAGTGATAATTATTATTTTTTATCGTCGTTTTTAGGTCGCGGAAGCGCCTGCTGAGCTTTTGTCTGCGCTAAAAATTTTTGAGCCGCGGTCTTTTGTTCGCCGTGTTTTTTTAACTGCGGCATCTGTTTAAAAAACCGCACTCTTTCAAACTGTAAGCTTTCGTCAGTCATTTCAGCAATGTCGACGAGTGTGGAAACGTTTACAACGAAGAGTTTAAGTTCGTCGGAAAGTCCCGAATAAATTTCCTGCAATTTTTCGTTCGCCCATTTTACGTACTGCGGGTATGTAAGATAGCGGGAAATATCGTAAACTCTGCCCAAAACGGCGGAAAGCTCCGCCCAAAGCTCTTCGTCGGATTTGGTTTCCGGCGCAATCAGTTTTTCGATTTCTTCGGATATATCGCCCAAGCGGGGAGCAAATTTTGCGAGCTTTAACACGTTGTTTACGGCGGTATCACAGATTACTTTCGGGTATTCGCACAGAGCCTCGTACCAACTTTCAACCAAAAGCTCGCGCTCCATCTGGTTGGAAGTCACGTAAGCGTTTTCGAAATTCAGTTGTATTTTTATAAGATATTTAATAATATCTTCCCGTTGGAGTTGTTGCATTTCGCGCCTCAGCTTTTATGTGTGGAATTGAGTTTTTCGATAGTTGCCGCCCATTCGTCGGTAACGCTCCGCTTTGTCTGCTTGCGGGGTGAGGAAGATGCGGAAGGTATCTGTTCAACCGTATAAATTCCGCCGTTCTTCCAGGTTGAAAGAAGGTAGTTGACCGCCGCCATGGGATTGTTTTTGCCCGCGGAAAGCTCGGCGGCTTTTAAAATCATAGCCTCGTTAAAGCCCCAGTCGCGCCAACGGCTAAGAGCCTGTCTGTCGTAAGGGATAATTTTTCTCGTCAAGCCGCAAGCCGTGTGCACCGACTTAATAAATCTGTCGTCCTCGGCAAGCTGTTGCAACAGTTGATGTACGCTGTTGTCGTCGATAAATGCGTCGCGGTAGAGGTTGCCGACGAAATCGTGCATTGCGTCAAACGAGTTCCTGCCGCTCAAAAAGCAGTAGTTAGCTATTTTTTTAAGTGCGTCGCAGCTTAAACCGTAACTTATCCAGACGCCTACGTAATTTTCAACGTAAGGGGTGGGGTCGGGCATATAGACGCTCAATGACTTTGCAACCGCAATCGCCGCTTCGTAAAGCGAAGTTTTTTCCTTGCGGTAGTCGTCGATTTCCTTCGGGTCGAACTTGCTGTTTTTATTCAGTTCCTCTATAACGGCGTCGAGTTTTTCGATAGTCTTTGCTTTAAAGCCTTTCGCGGCGCAGATAATCGCGTCCTCGGTAAAGCTGTAATTAAGCCACTTGTTTAAAGCCTCGCCGTCCTCGACCTCGGGTTGGCGCTTTATCGAGCAAGCGGTAAAAATTTTAAGCAGAGTCGTAGTGTTTGCCGTATAAGAGGACAACCGTTTTTCAACCTGCACGGCGGTTACGTCGCCGTCTGCGTGAAAATTCTTTGCAACCTTCTTTATGTACGCGCCGTTTATTTTGTCGCCTTTCAGATTGACGCAGTAGTTTACAATCATTACTATTGCGTTGCGCTCGAAATTGAAATCTTCGAGTAAAATCAGGTATTCGCGGAATTCGTTCTGAGAAACCATTCTGCCCGAGATAATCGCTTGAATTTCCTCGTACAGTCCTTCGTATTTTTCGGGGTGAAGCTTTTTCGGCTTACCGTAATAATTTTCGCAGTCGAGTATTTTTATCTCGAAGGGAATTTTGGACGTGATTGCGATAAGCTCCATTTCGTCGAGGTATTCGAAGTATTCCTTGAGCTTTTCCTCGTCGATGCCGAGCTTCTTCGAAAAATCTTCAGGTGTGTGCTCGCTCTGACCGTTCTGGCAAAGGTAGAGCGCGTAAAGGTAAACCTTTACGGCAACGGGGTCCAACTCGGCAAGATATTTAGTTATAAATTTGTTTTCGACGCTGGTTGCCGACCTTTTTGTCAGTTCCTCGGCTACCGAAATAAAAGCCATAGTCAAAACTCCACGCTTAATGCTTGATTTATCTTTTGAAAAGGGATATAATGATTTATATGATGAATAATATCGCCTTTTGTTACGGTGTATTTAATATTATAACCGACGGCATAAAAAAAAGCAATTCTTTTTGAACTTTTATGTATAACGGTTTATTTGTCGTGCATACGGACAAAAGCATATTAAAATTCATATTATAAATCTATACCGCAGACGGCTTTCGTCTTTTGCGGCGTACAGAGGTGACGACCTTGGCAAGTATTTTGACGCCGATTTCCCTATGGAAAAACTTTAACGACAAACTCGAAGTTATGCCGGTAAGTCTCGGCGAGAGAGTTGACGACGGAATTAAATACGAATATCTGAATTTTTCGGGCAGAAGTACGGGTATGGGCAGAGTTACCATATACGGCGTGCTTGCTACGAAGGAAGTCAATCCCGTGCGCGAATGCGTGCTTATTTTCTGCGACAGCCTCGACGAGATTGACGAGGACTTGCTTGCTTACTTTGTTAAAAAAGGTTATAACGCTCTGTGCGTCGACTACGGCGGCGAGCGCGACGGCGTCGAAAGGTATACCCAGTATCCCGATAACATAAGGTACGCCAACGAACTGGAAAGCGACAGACATAAAGATTGCGTCAACGAAAACGCGTACAAGACCTGCTGGTACGAGTGGGTTGCCGTAGGTATTTACGCACGTAAGTTTTTAGCCGAGCGGTTTGAAACCGAAAGTATAGGACTTATCGGTATTCACGACGGCGGTGAAATCGTATGGAAGCTTGCCGCTGTTGCCGAATTTTCGTGTGCGGTTACGGTAGGTGCGTGCGGTTGGCGGGCTTATCGCGGGTACGAAAAATTCTTGGGTAAAGAGCCTGAGTTCGACGACGAAAGATACAGATTTATTGCGGGAATCGATTCTCAGGCGTACGCGCCCTATATCAAATGCCCTATTTTAATGCTGTGCACGACCAATGACGAAAAGTCGGATTACGACAGGGCGTACGACACTTTCTCGAGAATAAATCCCGAATTTGCGAAGCTCAGCGCCATAACCTATTCGGTTAACTGCGGTTCGCTCGTAGACGTGCGTTCCACCGACGATATGTTTTTGTTCCTTGACAGCAACGTCAAAGACAGACACGTATTTATGCCCAAACCCGTAAAGGTGAGCATTTTCGTCGACGAAAACGAAAATCTGGTTGCAAAAGCCGTATCCGACAATATGGGTATTATCGAAAAGTGCGGCGTATATTTTGCCGAGGATAGTATTGACTTTGCATCCCGCGACTGGAATGCCGCGCCTTTAAAGAGGCAAATCAGCTCAAGCGACAGAGAATACTTTCTCAATATTTACGAAAAGACGTCGATACTGTTCGTTCTCTGCTATACGGTGTACTCCAACGGTTTTACGATTTGGTCTAAGCTTACGGTAAAGAGAATAGACGGAAGTTTTCGCAACAGTCGGTCTAAATCAAAAATATTATATACGAATAAATCGGGTACGGAGTGTTTTTCGATTGCCGATTGTTCGAAATACGCTGTAGGCAAAATGTTTTTGACGGACGACGACGTTATGCCTAAGCTTGTAACGATGGACGGACTTAAAGGCATATACTCAAAGTGCGGGCTGATGACTAACAAAATCAACTGTTTGCAATATTTGCCCGATAAAGACAGCATTTTAAAACTCGACGCGTGTTCCGAAGCCGATATGACTTTGGAAGTGAGTCTGAAAAACAAGGAAGACGGCAATATTTATTCGGTTAAGCTATACGTTCTCGGCGGAGTGTGGCAGAGTGCAACGTTAAGGGCTAAGGTTTTCAAGAACCGGAACGGCGTTTCGCTGAACAGCTTTTTAAACTGCGAAGGTCTTAGTATAAAAGGCAGAGGCAAATTTGCCATAAATAATTTGATTTGGCTTTAATAAATGCAGAAAGAATCGTTAAATTATAAAAATAGCGCAGGTAAAGATTTCAGCACTTTTTTGTGTGTAGTGCTCTGTATATTTTTGGCGTTTGCGGCGTTCCGCGTATTTTTCGCCGTAAATTATTTCTGCGTTAACGTTATCGGAACTTCTATGGAGGGTACGATACACGACGGCGACTGCGTGTATGCAATACGATCGGCTACCCCCAGGCGCGGCGATATCGTAATTATCGACAGAGGTGATAAAGTTATCATCAAGCGCGTCGTTGCGCTCGGCGGCGATACTGTGGAGCTTAGGGCGGGCGTATTGTATATTAACGGTGAAATAGTCGACGAGCCTTATATCGACCCTGATAGAATTACACCTTCAGCCCCGATAAACACGTATCCCGAAGAGGTTGTACCGGAAGGGGAAATGTTCTTTTTGGGCGATAACCGCGACGAAAGCAACGACAGCCGCTCGACGGGGTCGTTGCCTGTAAGTAAAACGTTGGGAGTGGTTGCCGACTGGTCGATGTCATTCAAAGGTGCGGTCACCGCAGTGAATAACTTTTTTGCTATTAACGGGGAACACGCTAATTGATAAAGGCAATAAAATTTCAGGAGAATTAAAATGAGGGCGGTAGTAACTGTTGTCGGTAAGGACAAAACGGGCATAATTTCCAAGGTCAGCACCTTTCTTGCGGAGAGAGAGGTAAATATTGTCGATATCAGTCAGACAATTCTGGAAGATTATTTTGCGATGATTATGCTGGTGGATTTGTCGGCGGCAACGCAAAAGCTCGCCGATTTGGCCGAGGACTGCAAGGCTATGGGCGAAAAAATAGGTATGTCGATACACGTACAACACGAAGACATATTCAACGCGATGCACAGGGTTTGACGCATTATGTTTAATTATAAAGACGTACTTGAAACAATTGAAATGGTTGAGCGCGAGCACCTCGATATCCGTACCGTTACGATGGGCGTTTCGCTTTTGCCCTGCGTAAGAGCTACGGGTGAGGCGACGGCTCAGGCGGTTTACGATACCGTCTGCAAAAAAGCCGAAAACATAGTTAAGGTAACAGAAGAGCTTTCCAAAGAATACGGTATTCCCATAGTTAATAAGCGCGTTTCGGTAACTCCCGTAAGTTTAATCTGCGCGGCGTTTCCCGAAAAAGCTCCGATTGTCGGCAGAGCGCTCGACAAGGCTGCAAAAACTCTCGGTATCGACTTTCTCGGCGGCTATTCGGCACTCGTGCATAAGGGAATGGCGGATTACGAGCGTATATTTCTCAACGGTATTCCCGAGGTTTTATCTACGACGGACATGCTGTGTTCGTCGGTCAACGTCGGCTCGTCGAAGTCGGGCATAAATATGGACGCGGTCAGACTTATGGGGCAGGTTGTAAAAAATACCGCTGCTGCAACTGCGGACAGGGACGGCTTCGGCTGTGCAAAGTTAGTCGTTTTCTGCAACGCTGTTGAGGACAACCCGTTTATGGCGGGCGCGTTCCACGGCGTAGGCGAGAGCGATACGGTAATTAACGTCGGCGTTTCGGGTCCGGGCGTCGTTCAGCACGCAATCGAGGCGGTTCCCGAGGCTGACCTTGCCGAGCTTGCCGAAACGATAAAGTGTACCGCGTTCAAGATAACGAGAGCGGGGCAGTTGATTGCAAAAGAGGCGGCAAAGAGATTGAACGCACGGTTCGGCATAGTAGATTTGTCGCTTGCACCCACGCCCGCGCGCGGTGACTCGGTTGCGCAGATTTTGGAAGAAATCGGACTCGAAAGCGTAGGCACTCACGGAACTACCGCGTGCCTTGCAATGCTCAACGACGCGGTTAAAAAGGGCGGAGTTATGGCAAGCTCGCAGGTAGGCGGACTTTCGGGCGCGTTTATCCCCGTTTCGGAAGACATCGGTATGATAGAGGCAGCGGAACGCGGCGATATAAATCTGGACAAGCTGGAGGCGATGACCGCCGTCTGCTCGGTAGGACTCGATATGATAGCAATTCCCGGCGATACCTCGGCTGAAACGATAAGCGCAATGATTGCCGACGAAGCGGCTATCGGTATGATAAATAACAAGACCACTGCCGTAAGAGTCATTCCCGTTCCGAATAAAGGAGTCGGCGAAGAGGTCAATTTCGGCGGTCTTTTAGGCAGGGCGCCCATCATGCCCGTGCACGGCAAATCAAGCAGTAAATTTATTTTGCGCGGAGGTCTGATTCCCGCGCCGATTCATTCAAATAAAAATTAAAGGTAAGGGTAATGGAAAGAGATAAAGTTCAGGACAAATACAAATGGAAAGTCAGTGACGTTTTCTCGAGCGACGAAGCGTGGGAAAAAGCTGTGGAGGAACTCGATTCGAGGATTGATTTTTCCGCTTATCAGGGCAAGCTCGGCGACAAATCCGTGCTTTTGAAGTATCTTAAAGCAAACGACGAGCTGATAATTTTGCTTGAGCGCGTAGCTGTGTACGCAAATTTAAAGCGTGACGAGGACACGAGAAAGGCGAAATACACCTCGTACAGCGGCAAAATCGATATGATTTTTTCACGCTACTGCGCGGCAACCGCGTTCTTCGAGCCCGAAATGGCGGTGATGGACGAAGCCTATCTCAAAGAGCTTATTGCGGATAAGAATTTTTCCGATTACGATTATCAGCTCAAACTTTTATTAAAGCGCAGAAGTCACGTTGTCAGCGAGAAAGAGGAAAGATTGATTGCATTGTCGAGCGAAACTTTGGGTTCGTTCAGCGACATTTTTGCAATGATTGACAATGCGGATTTATCCCTGCCCGAAATCGAGTGGGAAGGTAAAACCCGCAAGCTCTCTCACGGATTGTACGGGTTGATTTTGCACTCGGCTGACAGAAAAAAGCGCGAAGAGGCGTACAAAAAGTATTATTCCGCTTATATAAGTCTGCTCAACACCATTACGGCGAATTACTACGGCAACGTAAAAAAGGACGTATTTTTGAGCAGAGTTTATAATTTCGATTCCTGTCTTGACCACGCTCTGTTTTCCGAGGACGTGGACAGAAAGGTTTATGAAAATCTTTTGGAAAGCGTTACCGAAAACTGTGCGGTCATGCACAGATATATAGCCGACAGAAAAAAGATTTTAGGCGTTGACAAGCTGTATTTTTACGACGTTTACGCACCTCTTGTAAGTGACGCGGAAGTAAAAATGTCGTATGACGAGGCTTATGAATACGTCATCGAGGGGCTTGCGGCGCTGGGTAAAGACTATCAGAATTTATTAAAGCGCGGATACGAGGAGCGCTGGATTGACGTCGAAGAAACCGAGGGTAAGCGCAACGGCGCATATTCCGCAGGCGTTTACGGCGTTCATCCGTTCGTTCTTTTGAACTATCAACCGACTATAAACGACGTGTTTACGATTGCTCACGAAATGGGACATTCTCTGCACACGTATTTTTCTCAGAAAAATCAGCCGTTTGCAAAGAGCGAGTATAAAATTTTCGTTGCAGAAGTTGCAAGCACCGTGAACGAAGTATTGCTTTTAAAGTATATGCTTTCGAAGGCAGAGGATAAAAACCTTAAAAAATATCTGTTGAGCTATTACCTCGATTCCATTAGGGCAACCTTGCACAGACAGACTATGTTCGCCGAATTCGAATACGAGGCGCACAGAATGGTTGAAGAGGGCAATCCGCTCACAAGAGAAAATCTGTGCGAAAAATATGCGGCGATAGGTAAGAAGTATTACGGCGACGCGATAGAGCACGACTATGAAATTTCAACGGAGTGGTGCAGAATACCGCATTTCTATTCGTCGTTCTACGTCTACAAGTATTCAACGGGAATAATTTCGGCTATCAATATAGCCAATAAAATCTTAACCGAAGGCGAGAGCGCGGTTAAAAATTATTTCAAATTCCTTTCGGGCGGCTCGTCTACAGACCCCGTATCGCTTCTTAAACTTGCAGGTGTAGACCTTTCCGAAAAGCAGCCTTTCGACTTTGCAATGAGAGAATTTGAAAATACTTTACTCGAATTTGAGAAATTGATGGAAATATAAAGTACTATGTCAGACAAAAACAACGTTTTACCCAACAATTTAGATGCGGAACAGGCGCTTTTGGGCTGTATGCTGATAGACAATCAGATTTTATCCGACGTTCTGGAAAAGCTTAACGAGGAGGATTTCTATCAGGAGAGTCACAAATCTATACTGTCCGCAATGAAACTCGTCTATCTCGAGCACAAGCCGCTCGATTTGGTTACGCTTGCCGACAAGCTCGAAACCGAGGGAAAGCTTGAAAAGTGCGGCGGGCTGAGCTATCTCACCGAGCTCACTCAGGTTACGCCTTCTTCGGCAAATTACAATCATTATTTCGATATAATAAGGCGCGATTCGATTAACAGAAAACTTATCAGAGCTTCGCGCGAAATAATTAAATTTGCACAGTCGAGCGACGACAATCTGAAGAGTGTGCAGTACGCCGAGGAGCTTGTATATAACATATCCAAGACGAACGATTCGTCGTCGGTCAAGGATATAAGAGAGAGTGACGGTATAGATTTGGTATTGCAAAAATTCCAGAAGCTCGGCGACGATAAAGACGCTTTCCGCGGCGTGCAGACAGGTTTAATCAGGCTTGACCGTTTAACGAACGGCTTGCAGAAATCCGACTTAATCGTTCTTGCCGCCCGTCCCGGTATGGGCAAGACGTCGCTTGCAATGAATATAGTCGAAAACGCGGCGCTCAACAATGATAAGGTTTGTGCGGTTTTCTCGCTGGAAATGCCCGAAGTCCAGATAATTCAAAGACTTTTATGCGGATTTGCGGGTGTTTCAATGTCCGACGCGCTTTCGGGCAAGCTTGGCAGCAACGAATGGAAGAAGCTGACCAAAGCGTCGGAGAAGCTGCGCAAAAGCCGTATTTACATAGACGATTCCTCGCGCGTAACTCCCGCGGAGATACTTTCCAAATGCAGAAGAATTAAGTCGAAGAACAACGGTCAGCTTGACCTCATAATGATCGACTATATTCAGCTTATGTCGAGCGGCAAGAAAAACGCAGAACAGAACAGAACGCAAGAGGTTGCGGACATCACGCGCGAGCTGAAAATTATGGCAAAGGAGCTTGACGTTCCCGTAATTGCACTGTCGCAGTTAAGACGTATGCAGAGTAAAGAACCGCAGCTTTCCGACTTGCGTGAATCGGGTGCGATAGAGCAGGACGCAGATATCGTCATGTTCATCAACAGACCCGACGTCGGCGCAACCGACGAGGAACTGAAGAAGGGCAATATTATAAAAGGTATGGCGGACTTGATTATCGCAAAACACAGAAACGGCGGTCTTGACAGAATTAAACTGCGTTTCAAAGGCGAGCTCACCAAGTTTGTCAACCCCGAACCCGGAGACGGTATCGAAGAACCTGTTTACGATAACGCGCCTCCTCCCGAATATGCACCGCCCGCAGAGACGGACGGCAGCGTAGCGTTTTCCGACGACAACCCGCCGTTTTAATCAATGAATACCGAGATTTTAACAATTGACGACAAGTCGCTTATGCTTGCCGAAAAAATAATCAAGGGCGGCGGAGTGGTTGCTTTTCCCACCGAAACGGTCTACGGACTTGCCGCAAATGCTTACGACACGGCGGCGGTAGAGAGTATTTTTGCAATCAAGGGGCGCCCAAACGACAATCCTTTGATTGTTCACGTGCACGAAGAATACGATATTTCGAGCCTTGTCTCATATATTCCCGAGTACGCCAAGCTGTTGGCAAAAGCGTTTTTACCCGGTCCTTTGACAATGGTCTATAAAAGCAGATGCACCGTCAGTACGGCAGTTTCGTGCGGCGGGGACACACTTGCGATACGTATTCCATCACACGAGGGGGCGCAACGCTTTTTAAAGCATGTCGGTCTGCCGATTGCCGCGCCGAGCGCTAACGTATCTAAGCACGTCAGTCCCGTGACCGCAATTCACGTTTTCGACGACCTTAACGGCAAAATTCCGTTGATTTTGGACGGGGGGAAGTGTTCGGGAGGTATCGAAAGTACGGTTTTGGATTGTACGGGGGAAGTTCCGTGTGTGTTGAGAAGCGGCCTCGTTACCCGCGATATGATTGCCGCTGTTGCGGGCAGTTGCGACGAATACGTTTTAAAGGACGGCGAGAGGGTGCGCTCCCCGGGTATTAAGTACAAGCACTATTCGCCGAAGTGTCAAACGGCACTTTTCGACTACGACGACAGGCAGTCTGCTTTTTCGCTTTACAAAGAAAAAGAAAACGCTGGCGTGAAGGTTTGGCTCATGTGCGATAGCGGCGTTGCCGACGAATCGGGTTGCGCAAACGTTTTGGATTTTGGTGAGACGGAGTATGAAATTGCCGCCAATCTCTACGATAAATTGCGTGAAGGCGAGCAGGTCGCCGAGCTGATTATCGCCGTGGCACCGAAAAAACAGGACGGCGTTATGGTCGGAGTTATGAACAGATTAAAAAAGGCGTGCGGATAAAATGAAACGAAAAAAAATACTTTTCGTCTGCACGGGAAATACTTGCCGAAGTCCTATGGCGGAGGCACTGCTCCGTGCGGAAATTAAAAAGAGAAAAATTAAATGGTGGGACGTGACGTCGCGCGGTATATGCGCCGAAGTTGACGGTACGCTCAGCCGCAATTCGCAATTTGCACTTGAAGAACAAGGCATAATTTTATCGGATTTCAAGCCGAGGCAATTGACGCGCAGTCTGATTGAAAACAGCGTGTTGATAGTAACTATGACCGAAAGTCAGAAACAGCTCTTCGGTGACAGCGGCAACGTTCGCTGTGTAAAGGAAATCTGCGGTTACGACGTCCCCGACCCGTACGGGTGCGGACTTGAAGTATACCGAATGACGCGCGATATATTGAAAATCGCGTGCGAAACTATAGTTAACGAATATATTTTAAAATATGAGGAATAAAGAAATGAAAATTGCACTTGCATGTGACCACGGTGGTCTTAACTTAAAAAATGATGTTTACGCCTACCTTGAGGAGTGCGACTACGAAGTAGTCGACTTCGGTTGTAACAGCTTGGACAGCTGCGACTACCCCGATTATGCGTTGCCCGCTGCCGAGGCGGTTGCGAGCGGAGAATGTGACAAGGGAATAGTTATCTGCTCAACTGGTATCGGAGTATCGATTGTGGCAAATAAGGTGCCCGGGGTAAGATGTGCTCATTGCCACGACGTTTACTGTGCCGAGTTTACTCGCAGGCACAACAATGCGAATATGCTCGCTATGGGTGAAAAGGTTGTTGGCAAGGGGTACGCGTTACTGATTGTCGAAACTTTTTTATCGACCGAATTCGAGGGTGGCAGGCACGAAAGGCGCGTTAACAAGATAACAGATATCGAGAAAAAATACGGTAAATAAAATGTTGGTTGATATTCATCTGCATAGCAATTTTTCGTTCGACAGCAACGAAAAGCATGAAAATTATTTATCATCTGCACGCGCCGCAGGAGTAAAGGTTATCGGCTTTTCTGAGCATTACGACTACGACGCACTGATTGACGGTGCGGCAGACGTAACGGTTGCGGATGTCCCCGAATACTTTTCCGCAATTCAAAGACTTAAAACGCAATTTTCAACTCCCGAAATATTGTGCGGTATTGAATTCGGCTATCGTGATTTGGCGGTTGAGCATTATAAGAAGTTGGTCGACTGCTATAATTTCGATTACGTTATTAACAGCGTGCACACTTTACCGGGCAGAGGTGACTGCATTCACGACGCGTTTTTTGAAGGAAAAACGCTTAAAGAAAGCTATTCCGACTATTTTAAAGCCGTGCTCGAAAGTATCCGCGCCGATTTTGATTATCAAATTGTCGGACATATAGGCTACGTGTCGCGTTATCGTTCATGCGACGGTTCTCGTATTTTCTACGCCGATTACGCAGATATTCTTGACGAAATCCTTACCGAAATTATAAAGCGCGACAAGTGCCTTGAAATCAATACGTCTATCGGTAAGTCTACGGGAAAATTTCTGCCCGACTGCGATATAATCGAAAGGTATTTACAGCTTGGTGGTGAAAAACTCAGCTTCGGAAGTGACGCGCACCGCGCCGAGGATTATTTGAGGAGAAGCAATTTGCTTACCGAATACCTAAAATCGGTCGGAGTAAATCGGTTGTTTTATTATAAAAACAGACAGCCCGTCGCTTACAAAATCTAAAATTATGTGTTTTTTGCGGGGAAATAAAAATTCCCTGCAATTTTTACGTTAAAACACTTTACTTCTTTAATGCGATAAAGTATAATGTATACATAGAGTTAGGTTAGAGGTATTATAATGAAAAATGTCGAGCTACATCTCAACGAATTATATGAAATGCTGATAAAGCTCAAAACTGTTGAAGATTGTAAAGCGCTATTGGATGACCTTTGCACTTTCAAGGAGGTTGAGCAGATGGCTCAGCGCGCATACGCCGCAAAACTGTTTTTGGAAGGCAGGACTTATAATGAAATTATAGCCGAAACGGAGATATCGAGTACTACGCTTTCAAGGATATCGCGGGCAATAGCACACGGCAGCGGTGGATATAAAAAATTTTTGGGTTATGACAGCAATGAAGAATAAGATTTGTGCCAAGCGTGAGGAGAGTATTATCTCCGAACTTTCGACTTTATACAGGCAATACGGATATAAACGCTATAAACCGAGTTGTTTTGAGGAATATGCGCTCTATCAGGAGAATAAGGATTTTTTAATAGGCAAAAACGTTATCACGTTCTCCGACCTGAACGGTGAACTGATGGCAATGCGCCCCGACGTTACGCTTTCTCTTATTCGTCACAGCGATATTTCCGACAAGGTTACGGAAAAGTATTTTTATAATGAAAAGGTTTACAGACAGTCTTCGGGCGGAAGGAACTACAAGGAAATAAGTCAAATCGGGGTGGAGGTTGTCGGTGCAATCGACGAAACGGTTGTCGGCGAACTTACGATTTTGGTCTGTAAAACGTTAGAGACGGTAAGTGACGATTACATTCTCGACGTTTCTCATATGGGGTTCACGGAAGGACTTCTGAATGAATTTACTTCAAACAGAAATCAGCTTTCCGAATACTTAAGAACGAAAAACTTACATGATTTCTATTCACTTGCCGAAAAGGAGAAGTATCCGAAAAAGTTGATCAGCGCATTCGAAACTGCCGTAAATGCGTGTGGTTCACCTCAAAATGTACTTAAATCAGCAAAATTGGCGATTTTAAATAGTACTATGCGTGACGCAGTAGATGAGTTGACGGCACTTTTTGAAGTATTGGATGAGTTCGACTACGCAGATAAAGTAAATATAAACTTTTCGGCAACCGCAAACGCGGATTATTATAACGGAGTAATCTTTAACGGCTACGTTAAAAATATTCCTCACTGCGTTTTGTCCGGCGGCAGGTATGATAAGCTGATTGAAAAATTCGAAAAAGACGGCGGTGCGATAGGGTTTGCTCTTTATCTTGGAGAAATCGAGCGCTACTTGGCAAAGGACAGTGAGAGCATCGATTATTTGATAATTTACGACGGTAAGACAAATCTCGAAGCGCTGAAAACCGCTCGGAAGTTACGTTCAGACGGTGCAAGCGTTAGAATATCGACTTCAATTTCCGTAGGGCAAATCTATAAAGAATTGATAGATTTAACGGAAAAGGAGGCAGACGAATGATTAACGTTGCTTTACCGAAAGGCAGACTCGGCGAAAAGGTGTACGAGCTGTTGTGTCAAATCGGATACAGATGCGAGGAATATTCCAAGGACAGCAGAAAATTGATTTTCAGCGACGAACGTGGTGAGGTCAGTTACTTTTGGGTCAAGCCCTCGGACGTTGCTGTGTACGTTGAGCTCGGCGCCGCCGATATCGGAGTTGCGGGAAAAGACATTCTGGAAGAATACTGCCCCGACGTTTATGAGCTTGCCGACCTGAAAATGGGGAAATGCTCTATGTGTGTCGCGGCGCTCGGCGATTTTAAGGACGATTTGTCGTCGCCGCTCAGGGTTGCCACAAAGTTTGTTCATACTGCCGAAAAATATTATGCGGAAATGGGAAGAGATATCGAGGTTATTAAGTTAAACGGCTCGATAGAGCTGGCTCCGGTACTTGGTATTTCAGACGTGATAGTCGATATTGTAGAAACGGGAACGACTCTTAAAGAAAATAATCTGAAAGTAGTTAGCAAAATTTCGGATATAAGCGCAAGGCTTATTGCCAATAAATCGTCGTACAAGTTTAAAAACGACGGAATTTTAAGAATTTGCGAAAAGCTTAAAAAGGCGGTGGAAAGCAGTGATTAAAGTTATTAAATATTCGGGGCAGACGGCAGACGAGCTGTTCGGCAAACGCGACGAGATAACTTATAACGTTGAAGAAAAGGTCAAGGCTATTATTGCCGATGTGCGTGAAAACGGTGATAGTGCGCTCAGAAAATATGCGGCTGCATTTGACGGCTATACGGGCAGTTCGCTTGAAGTCAGCTCCGCCGAAATCGACGAGGCGTTTGCTAAGATTGACAAAAAGTATATACAATCGCTCAAGAATTCGATTGCAAACATAGAAAATTTTCACCGCAAACAAAAAAGAGACGGCTTCGAAATAGATATGGGCGACAGAATAGTCGGTCAAAAAGTGACTGCCGTCGATAAGGCGGGAATTTACGTTCCGGGAGGTACGGCGGCTTATCCTTCGACCGTGCTCATGAACGCAATACCTGCGAAAATTGCGGGAGTCGACAAAGTTTATATGGCAACTCCCGTGAAGGCTGACGGCAAGGTTAAGGCGGAAGTGCTGGTTGCCGCGGCGCTGTGCGGAGTTGACAAAATTTACAAAATGGGCGGAGCGCAGGCGATTGCGGCTTTTGCTTATGGCACCGAAACCGTACCGAAGGTGGATAAAATTACGGGTCCCGGGCGCGACTATGTAGCTACGGCAAAAAAGCTTGTTGCAGGCATTGCCTGCGGCATCGATATGGTCGCGGGACCGAGCGAAATTTTAGTGCTTGCCGACGGCGATTCGAATGCCGAATTTGTTGCGGCGGACTTGCTTTCGCAAGCTGAACACGATAAAATAGCTTCGGCAATTCTAATCACGGATAGCGAGAGCCTTGCTAATTCGGTAGTTTTACAGCTAAAAAAGCAGGTAGAAAGGTTAGAGCGCAGAGAAATTGCGCTTGCTTCGCTTGAAACTAACTGCAAAATCATAGTTACCGACGATTTGTTATCGGCGGTTGAACTCTGCAACGAATATGCGCCAGAACACCTTGAATTGGCGGTAAAAGAGCCCTTCAAACTCTTGGATAAAGTAAAAAATGCAGGCTCGGTCTTCCTCGGTTACAATACTCCCGAGGCAGTCGGCGATTATTTTGCGGGACCAAATCACACTCTGCCGACAAGCGGTACTGCACGGTTTGCGTCGCCTCTCGGCGTTGACGATTTTGTTAAAACCACGCAGTACGTTTATTACACGGACGAAGCGTTGAAAAAATCTGCCGACGACATAGTCTCTTTTGCAAATTCCGAAGGATTGGGCGCGCATGCCGAAAGTGTGGCGGTGAGGGTCAGAAAATGAGCAGGTTCGCATCGGATTTAATAAACGGCATTGCTCCGTACGTGCCAGGCGAACAGCCCAAGGATAAACGTTATATAAAACTTAACACAAACGAAAACCCATATTACACGTCAAAAAAGGCTGTAAAAAGTATTACAGAGGACGTTTTAAACAGCTTAAACAGGTACTCCGATCCCGAATGTACCCAACTTACGGCAGCGATTGCAAAATTTTATAATGTAAATCCCGAAAACGTACTTGTTACAAACGGGTCCGACGAAGCGCTTTCGTTTGCGTTTTACGCCTACGGTAAACGCGGGGTTTGTTATCCCGATATTACTTACGGTTTTTATTCCGTTATCGCCATTCTTTTTGAGCGCAAAGCTGAGATTATTCCTTTAAATAGTGATTTTACCGTAAGAGAAACTGATTATTATAACAAAGGTAAAACGGTTGTAATAGCCAATCCGAATGCACAGACGGGGTTGGAATTGCCGCTTGAGGCAATAGAAAGGATTGTTAAAACAAATCCCGAAAATATAGTTGTTATCGATCAGGCTTACGCAGATTTCGGCGATTGCAATGCGATTGAATTAACTAAAAAGTACGGCAATTTGGTTGTTGTAAACACGTTTTCAAAGTCACGCTCGCTGGCGGGTGCGCGCGTCGGCTATGCGATTGCCGATGAGAATTTGATTACCGATTTAAAGAAGGTCAAAAATTCTTTTCACCCGTACAACGTTAACAGTATTTCGGCGGCACTCGCAACCAAAGCGATTGAGGATAAGGAGTATTTCTATCAGTCGGTAGAAAAAGTCAAGCGGACGAGGAGTGCTCTCACCGAGGGCTTAAAAGCTCTGAATTTTACCGTTTTACCGTCGGCAGCCAATTTTGTAATGGCTAAATGCGCTGACATTGACGGCGAAGAGCTGTATAGGCTATTGAAAGAAAACGGAGTACTCGTTCGGCATTTCAAAGATGAGCGGATACGCGATTTTATACGCATTACCGTGGGTACGGACGATGAAACAAATAAGTTACTGCAAATTTTAAGTAAAATAATAAAGGAAAAAAGGTTATGAGGACGGCTGAAATAAACAGAAAGACGCGAGAAACTGATATTGCGCTTAAACTGAATCTCGACGGTGGCGTATATAAGATAGATACGAACTGCGGCTTTTTAAATCATATGTTGGAGCTGTTTGCCGTTCACAGCGGGTTTGGTCTGACGGTCAAATGCGTGGGCGACGTGGACGTTGATTTTCACCACACGGTTGAAGACGTCGGAATTGCTCTCGGGCAAGCGTTTAACGTCGCTATAGGTGACAAGCGCGGAATTAACCGTTACGCAGACGTGACCATTCCTATGGACGAGAGCCTGATATTGTGTGCGGTTGACATAAGCGGCAGAGGTGTTTTGAATTACGATTTGAAAATCGAGAGTGCAAAGGTGACGGATGACAGCGACGAGGTAAAGCAAAAGGCGGTAGGTCTTTTCGATACCGAGCTTATCGAGGAATTCTTTCAGTCGTTCGTGCGCGAAGCGAGGGTAACTTTGCATATCGTCAAACTTTACGGAAAAAATACTCACCACATTATCGAGTGTGCTTTCAAGGCGTTTGCCCGCGCGTTAAAAGCTGCTGTTGCAGTAACGGGCGACGCGGTACCGTCGAGCAAGGGAATTTTATGATTGCTATTATTGATTACGGCGTAGGGAATCTGTTTTCTCTTACCCAGTCGTTACAAAAAATCGGTGCCGAAAGTGTAGTTACTGCCGACCCGCAGGTAATCGGGCGGGCTGATAAGCTGATTTTACCGGGGGTCGGAGCCTTCGGTGATGCGGCGCAAAAACTGAAAGACAGCGGGCTTGATTGCGTTATAAAGTCAGAAGTTGCAAAAGGTAAGCCGCTTTTGGGTATTTGCCTCGGTATGCAGCTTCTGTTTGAAAGAAGTTTTGAGTATGGTGAACATGAAGGGCTTGGACTGATTAAGGGCGAGGTTTTACCTTTATCAGGCTACGTAATCGGGCTTAAAATACCGCATATGGGCTGGAACAGTCTTGAATTTGTTGACAGCAACCCGATTTTTAAGGGCTTACGCCAAGGCGAGTACGTTTATTTTGTACATTCTTATTTTGCCAAATGCGGTGAAGGTCTTTCAGTCACGACAGACTACGGCATAAAAGTTACGGCCGCCGTAAGAAAGGGCAACGTTTACGGCGTACAGTTCCACCCTGAAAAAAGCGGAACGGCAGGTCTTGAAATTTTGAAAGCGTTTAATGAGTTACAGGCAGACAGTTTATGAAGATATTTCCCGCAATAGATATTATCGGAGGCAAGGTTGTCCGTCTTTGTAAGGGCAACTATTCGGAAGTGAAAAAATACGAGCTCACGCCGCTTGAAGCTGCGGAGCAGTTTTATAGTCAAGGCGCAAAAAATTTGCACGTCGTTGATTTGGACGGAGCAAAGAGCGGCAGGGCAGATAACGCGAAGACAATAGAAAGCATCGTTGCAAAGTGCGGTATGTTTGTGGAAGTCGGAGGAGGCATAAGGACTTTCGACCAAATAAGACGATATCTCGATTGTGGTGTTGGAAGAGTAATTCTCGGAACGGCAGCCGTCAAGGATTTCGATTTTGTAAAAAAGGCGGTTGACGAGTTCGGTTCGGCAATTTGTGTGGGAGTCGATGCGTTAAATAACAAAGTTGCCGTAAGCGGCTGGGAGGAAGTAACGGAGGTTGACTCTCTGGACTTCTGCAAAAGGCTGAAAAATATCGGCGTTCAGAACGTTATTTACACGGATATCAGTAAAGACGGAATGCTAAACGGCACAAATTTGGATATTTACGAAGTACTATGTCAGACAGAATATCCCAAAATTACGGCTTCAGGCGGCATTTCTGACATAAAAGAGTTGGAAAAACTCAAAAATTTGGGAATTTACGGTGCAATCTTAGGTAAGGCATTATACGAGAATAAAATCGATTTGGCGAGTGCGATTAAGATTGCCGAGGATGCAATATGTTAACTAAAAGAATTATCCCTTGTCTGGATGTGAAAAACGGCAGAGTTGTAAAGGGTAAGAATTTTACCAATCTTATGGACGTTGACGACCCGGTTTCGCTTGCGTCGTATTATTCCGACTGCGGCGCCGATGAGTTGGTATTTTACGACATTACTGCGAGTTCTGAAGGCAGAGCGTTGTTTTGCGACGTACTGAAAAACGTAGCTTCAAACGTGTTTATTCCGCTTACTGTAGGCGGAGGTATTAACAATTTGGACGATTTTGACAGAGTTTTAAAGTGCGGCGCGGATAAAGTAAGCGTAAACAGCGGTGCCATTTCAGACCCGACTTTGATTGAAAAAGCGGCAAAAAGATACGGTAATCAGTGCGTTGTGCTGTCAATGGACGTAAAATTAACAGATAATGGCTACAAAGTTTTTTCAAAAGGCGGCAGAATTCAAACGGATTTAGATGCTGTCGAGTGGGCAAAATTTGCCGAAAAGAGCGGTGCCGGCGAAATTGTAGTTAACAGTATCGATACTGACGGAGTTAAACAAGGATTTGATTTGCCGATGCTTAATGCAATTTGCGGCGTTGTAAATATTCCCGTTGTTGCAAGCGGCGGCGCAGGCAGTATTTCGGACTTTGTTAAGCTGTTTAAAAACACTGACGTTGACGCTGGTTTAGGTGCTTCTGTGTTTCATTTTAACCAATTTTCAATAAAAAAGCTTAAAAATGAGCTGAAAAACAACCAAATTGAGGTAAGATTATGATTGAATTATCTAAATTGAAGTTTGACGAAAACGGTTTAATTCCCGCTGTGATAACCGATTTTTACAGCAAGAAAGTGCTTACGGTCGCTTATATGAACCGAGAAAGTTTGCAGATTTCTATTGACGAAGGAAAAACTTGCTTTTGGTCGCGTAGCCGAAAATGCCTTTGGCGAAAAGGTGAAACGAGCGGAAACTTTCAGCACATTGTTTCAATTGTTGCCGATTGCGATTATGACGCGCTTACAATCGAAGTTGTAAAAGACGGCCCTGCATGCCATACGGGAACAGACAGTTGCTTTAATAATTACGTTTTTAAAAGTGATAAATTAC
>CAMWWH010000022.1 GCA_947177975.1 uncultured Clostridia bacterium
GGGCACTCCCGTGTACGAGGGAATGGTCGTCGGCGAGAGCCCCAAAAACGAGGATATCAACGTAAACGTCTGCAAGACCAAGCACCTTACTAATACGCGTTCCTCGGCTTCCGACGACGCACTGCGCCTTATCACCCCCAAGAAAATGAGCTTGGAGGAATGTCTTGAATTTATCGGCGACGACGAGCTTTTGGAAATCACCCCTAAAAATATCCGCATAAGAAAGCGCATATTAGACAGCGAACTGCGCGCCAAGGCAAACGCAAAAGCAAAGAAAGGTCTTGAATAATGGCAACCGATTTATCGTATATACAGTTCGTAATCGAGCAACTGCGCGGCGAGGAAGCTACGTACAAAAAAATGTTCGGCGAATATATGGTTTATATAGAGGGTAAGCCAGTGTTCACCGTCTGCGACAATACGGTTTTCGTAAAAGAGGTAAAGGAGCTCGAAGAGTTGATGGCGGAAGCCGACCGCGGCTATCCTTACGAGGGCGCAAAGGAATGTTACGTTCTCGATATAGAGAACGCCGAACTTGTGGAAAAGGTCGTTGCGGTTTTAAAAGAGGTAATTCCTCTGCCGAAAAAGAAAATAAAAAAAGTTTAAATTTCATAATATGCACCCCGCTTAAATATATTAAAGCGAGGTGTATTATTATGGAAGAAACGCAAGGTCATATTATATCGATAGAAAACCGCAAAAGACTTACGGCTACTCAGATAGAGGCAGTGGAAGCATTTTCGCCCACGCAGCTTACGCTTTCGTATGCGGGCGGCAGAATAATCATTTCGGGCAGCGAAATGAAAATCACGGCTTTTTCCAAGTCGACGGGCGCGTTTTCGGCAAACGGCTTGTTCACTGCGATAAAGTACGCGCAGAAGGGCACGGGACTTAGGCAGAAGCTGTTTAAATAATGCAGATTTTTATATTCTTAACCTGCGCTCTGTGCGGAGTTTGCAGCGGAGTTGTGTACGACGTTTTATACGTCGCGCGCGCTTTCGTCTGCGGAGTGGACAGGGCTAAATTCACGATTAAGGATAAAATTTTCACCTGCCTTTGCGATTTGATATACTTTGCGGTTTTTGCCGCAATGTTCGTTTTTACGTCGGTCACCTTCGAGTTTTACTCTATAAGACTGTATATGTTGGCGGGCAGTGCGCTCGGCGCGATAATTTATTTAAAAAGTATTCATATAATTATTGCATTTTTAATAAAAAAAGTGTACAATAATGTTGCAAAAGTAAAATCCGACAGAGGAAAGAGGCATGGGCGAGGAAAAACGCAACAAAATAGTGGCGGCAGTCACTGTTAATGCAATCTTGCTTATCTTTATAATTTTAGCCGTTCTGATTGCGCAGATTGTGCAAATCAGTGTTTTAAGGCGGCGTAAAGCCGAGCTTTTTGCCCAGTTGGAAGCTCTGTCCGCAAGATACGAAACCTCGGACGACATATTGACCGACTTGGAAAATCACGGGGAAGCTTACGAGTTGACGGTCAAGCTTACACAGCTCGGAGTGCCCCATGACGAAATAATGCGCGTGTTGCTCGGCAAGGATTACGGCACAGACGAAACGGCAGTACTCGCGGTAGTGATTGAGTAAAATGAAAATAGCAGCGATAGATATCGGTTCTAATTCCGTTCGCCTTATGATGTGGGCGGACGGAAAAACTTTATATAAGAAAATGAAAACCACCCGCCTCGGCGAGGGGTTGAATTTTGCGCCTCGGCTCTTGGACGAGCCTTGCATACGTACTGCGCAGGCGGTTGCGGAGTTTGTTGCGGAGGCAAAGGAGGAGGGTGCGGAAAAGGTTTACGCGTTCGCTACCGCGGCGGTGCGCTCGGCGGAAAATCCCGAACTGTTTACGGACAAGGTTAAAAAGCTGTGCGGAATCGAGGTCGACGTAATAAGCGGCGAGCGCGAGGCGCAGATAGGACTTCTCGGTGCGATAGGGAACGGTGACGGCGGAATTATTGACGTGGGCGGAGCAAGCACGGAAGTTACCGTCCGCGCGGGCGGCAAAATAAAATTTTCCAAAAGCGTAAATATCGGCACGGTGCGCATACTCGATGCGGCGGGCAGAGATTTGAATAAAATAAATCCGTTCGTGTCGGAAAGGATAAAAGACTACGGCAAGAATGATTTTTCGAATTATAATATGTATGCGGTGGGCGGCACGGCGTCGCGGCTTGCGGCAATCAAGCACGGAATAAAAGAGTACGACGCGGAAATTCTGCACGGCACGGTATTGACCGTAAAAGAGGTTGAAAACTTTTCGAAGCTGTTAACAAGAATGACGGTTGACGAAATACGGCAAACGACGATATGCAAGAAGTCGGCTGACCTTATAGGCGGCGGCGCGGCGCTTTTAGCGGCGGTTATGAACAACTTCAACATCAGAAAAATCACCGTATCCGAAAGCGACAATTTGGAAGGGTACGTGTTATCTAAAATATAATAAAAAGTAATAGCCCCGCGCGGCAGATGCCGCGCGGGGCGCTTTGTTTTATTTAATCAATCTCATTTCCGTCCTTATCAAGCTTTCCGTCAGTGCATTGTATTGTGAAATCGCCCGTATTTCTATTCCAATCTTCAGATTTTTGAATTTCTTTCCATTGAGCTTTAGTACCGTCAAATCTAATTAAAGTAAGTTTACCACAATCATAGAACGGGCTACCGTATATATTTTCAACGCTATTTGGTATATTTATTGTGCATATTTCGCTACAATGCCAAAAAGTATATGAATCTATATATTTAACACCGTTTGTTAATACAACCCACTCAAGAGATTTTGGTACATAGTTAGAGTGATATTCATTAACGGAATTACCGATTTTAGCGCCGAAAATGTATCCTAAACATTCAAATTCATAGGGATTATTAGCATTTAAAGTTTTACCAATAAATGGAACAAAGATGCTTCTTATCTTATTACAATCAGAAAGAATGCCGATACCAATACTTGTTACACTATTAGGAATAGCTATGTTGGTCAGTTCGCTACAACAGGCAAACGCATAGCTGTCGATTTTCGTAATGCTATCGGGGATATATATGTATGTAATTGAAGTGCATTTATAAAATGCATTATTACTAATTTCTGTAACAGCTATGTTGTTGTGCTTTGATAAAATTCTGACTTCGTCTTTTGCGGCGCAGTCGTAAATACCCGTAATTTTATAATGTTTATCTTCACCATCAACTAATTCGTAAATAAACGGGTAGCCGCATTTTGAACAATCAGTTAGATCATCATGATTTTCGGTTTCAGTTTGTAATGCTACATCTTTACAACGTGTGCACATTTCATAATGTGTTTTTGTATCTACTACAAATGTCATATTATGCCCTAAAGGTTCAATAAACCTGACGACGTCCTGTTTGCATACGTAACAGTGGGTTTCTTGCTCGCCGTATTCCGTGCAGGTTGCTTTTTTCGTGGTCGTCCAATTTCCTTGATGTCCGCTGGCGGTAGTTACAACTTCAACTTCTTCTTTTCCGCAACCGCAAAAGCGGGAGTGGGTTTTATCCTGTGTGCAAGTTTGTTCGTCTTTATCTTTCCAGCCGCCGTAGCTGTGTTTATGTTTGCGCGACAAATATACTGTTTTTTCGCCCATAATTTCGTAAGACAGCATACCGTTATCAACTGTGGCGGAGGCAAATTCAACTTTTTCGCCGAACATATCGACAATTAAAGTGACCGTTTTTCCTTTTACTTTATACGTGCCGCCCAAGCCTTCGCTGTCCGACCATTTTCCCGTATTTAAAGTTATGTAGCTTTCGGCGTCAAGTTTATCTTCACGCGCGTTATAAGCGTAATACGTTCCGTTTACCGAAGCTTTGATAAAGGTGGGTATAAGGCTTAAAAGAACAATTGCAACAACGAGCACTATGCTTGAAATTATGATTGCAACTTTGTGCTTTTTCGCCCACACTACCGCGGCGCTTTGCTGTTTAGCCGGTGCGGGGTTAGTCGGTGCAGGTACGGAGTTATTTTCAAACGAATAGCCGCACCCGTTACAGAATTTTGAGGCGGAAGCGATTATCGCGCCGCAGTGAGGGCAACGCTTTCTGCCTTCGCCCACGGACCCGCAATTCGGGCAAACGTTTCCTTCGTATTGCGTTCCGCATTTTAAGCATTTCTTCATAATTTATCCTCCTGTTTTGCGGGCAAAAAATAAGGGCGGCTTCTAAGAGCCGCCCGCACGGTGTACCCTTAAAAGTCGCCAAACAATCTTTCTGCTTATTTTGCGGTATTATTAAAGTACGCTTATAAGAAAACACAGAAACAGGTACAACAATGCCTGAAATTATGTTTTCTTAAAAAACGTAAAAAAATACCGCTTTATATTCAGATTGTTTGGCAACTCTCATTATATCAAAAGCGGTAATTATATTCAAGTGTTTTATCAAATTATTTTAAGTAAATTATAGTTTCATTAAAATTCGCCTTTTCAAGGTATCGCGTAAGCACACGCGCCTTTTTAAAATCAAGCGCACCTTCGGGACAGCTTACAACGCACTTTAAACAGCGCACGCATTTCGCGTTCGGCTTGCCCTTTTCAATAGCCCCCACAGGGCAAACGTTGCCGCATATATTGCACCCAACGCACTTTTCACTGCGTTTTATCCTAACTAAAAATCTGCTTCTCAGCGACGGTAAAAATCCCGCGAACGGAGTTTTTCCGCGCTTGGGAATTTTCACGGGAGCGGGGTCGGAAATCTTTTCAATCAGCTTCTGCGGGAGCTCGGTCGGCGCGTAACCGTCGCTTAAATAGCAGTGTCCGACGGGTATGTAAGCTGCGGCAACCACCGCGCCGCCGACAAGCTTTGCCGCCTCGAAAATTGCATTTCCCGCGTCGGCACGACCGTAGGTTGCAATCAGCGCAACCCGCTTGGCTTTACGGCTTTTAAAAAAGTTCTTCAAAAAGGTCGGATAGCTTTGGCAGTGAACGGGAAATACGATAACGGCGGTGGAGTAGTCTTCCGTCGCCGCGGTATAGTCGACAAGCGCGTATTCCAGCCGCGCGGCTAAAATTTCGGCTACGGCTTTGGAGTGCCCCGTGCACGAACAGTAAATCACCGCGTTCATTTGTCTTCGAAAAATCCTTTCATAATCTCGCACTCGGGAATTTCGTACAGCGAAAAGCCCATAGTGTTTTCAATCTCGTATACAGCCTGTTCGCGCGAGATATTTCCGTTTCGGCTGGCAAGCGAAATTTCAAGCGCGCTGAACGGTATCATAGTGCTTTGCATATTGTAAAACCTTATAAACTGGCTGTATTCCTTGCACCGTTCGATTTTACAGCTTGTGTGCAAGCCCTTGCCGCTGTCCTCGGGCGCAACCCAGCCGCACTTTTCGGCAATTTCGTCCTTAATTTTCGTCCAGTCGTACTTGCCGCCGCTTATCTTATCGAAATCCACTTGCACGAACGCGGGAATATTTCCGCTACGGGACGACCGACGCACGCTTTTTTTGAGCGGCTCGACCATATGCGGAACGGTATGAATGGCGGTGGTGACGTTTTCGACAAGCTCGTTGCGGTAACCCGACCGCTTTACAAACGCGCTCGTGCCGAAAGCGAGCTGTTTCATAGTGGTAAGAGTGTGGAACTGCCCGCGCTTTAAAGGCGGACGGAAGGTTAATACTCTGCCGAGATTGACCAAAAAATTCAGCCCCTTGCTGTCGGCGAAGCGGTAGGCGATTTCGGGAGCCATACGGTTGTAGAACAGCCCGATAAGCTGAGCGGGCTCGTTACCCGCAACGAAGTACGGCACTTTTTCTTCCACGAGAAGGGGATAGAACATAACGTATGCAAGTGAGGGGCAGGCGCACGTGTTGCCGTTCAGCTCGTACAGCTTTTTATAGACTGTCCGCATATCTTCCGCGCAGACGCTGCGGGTAACGAATTCTACTTTATTAAGCTTCTTTTTAGCGTTTTCGAGGCTTTTCAGAGCGCTGTCGGACGCGTAAGGAATTTCCCAGGTCAGCGCCAATACGCGCAGTTTTTTGATTTCGGAAAGATAGTACAGAAGGTAGGTGGAATCCTTGCCGCCCGTGTAGAAAACTGCGACGTCGAACCGCGATTTTTTACTGTGAGGAAACTCGTTCATTATCGGCACGACGCTTTTGAGGCTTGCCGTCTTTTCGGCGCTTTCGCACATAGCGCACAGCCCGCTTTCGTCAAATTCAAGCCCCGGAATAATAAAGTCGTTGGCACTGCAATTTTTGCAGAATTTCGCCTCTTGTAAACTCTTGGGAGTTACGGCGGGCAAGCTCTCCGCGATTGCTCGGTTGTCAACAACCTCGCGCAGAACTTTTAGCTGTTTCGCGGTCAGCTCGCAGGGGAGGGAGGCAAGCAGTTTTTCCTGCTTGGCGGTAAGCTTTATAACGTTTTTATTGAGCTTTTCGCCGCAGCGTACGCCGTAATAAGTCAGCCGTCCGCGGGAAAGCTTCCATCTGTTCTGTAAATAGTACATAGTTTTATAAAAAGCGGCGCGGCAAAACTATTGCCGCGCCTTAATATTATTTTATTTCGTGCAACCAGCCTGCGGGCGCTTCTATTCTGCCCATCTGAATACCCGTCAAAGTATCGTAAAGCTGTTTGGTCACCTTGCCCATTTCGGTCATACCCGAGGGCAGACAGATTTCCTTGCCGTGGTCGACAATCTTGCCTACGGGCGAAATGACAGCCGCAGTTCCGCAAAGACCGCACTCGGCGAAGTCCGAAAGCTCGGAAAGCTTTACGGGGCGGTGTTCGACTGTCAAGCCAAGATATTTTTCCGCAACGTAGCAGAGTGAACGGCGGGTAATGGAGGGCAGTATGCTGTCCGACTTGGGAGTAACGACCTTGCCGTCCTTGGTTATAAACAGGAAGTTCGCGCCGCCCGTCTCTTCGATATAGGTGCGCGTGCCCGCATCGAGGTACATATTTTCGTCGAAGCCATTTTTGTGCGCGTCCACTATGGCGTGCAAACTCATTGCGTAATTCAAGCCCGCCTTGATATGACCCGTGCCGTGGGGCGCGGCTCTGTCGAAGTCGCATACGCGGATTGTTATGGGCTTGACGCCGCCCTTAAAGTAAGGACCGACGGGGGTGGCGAACAGTCTGAACTGATACTCTTCCGCGGGCTTTACGCCGATAACGGGGGAAGAGCCGAACATATACGGGCGCAGGTAAAGGGTCGCGCCGCTGCCGTAAGGGGGAACGTAGTCGCGGTTAGCCGCAACGACCTTTTCAACCGCCTCGATAAACATTCCGTCGGGCAGAACGGGCATTTCCAGGCGCGCCGCCGACTGAGCCATACGCTCGTCGTTGAGGTCGGGGCGGAACGTGACGATACGTCCGTCGCAAGTGGTGTAAGCCTTCAATCCCTCGAACGCGGTCTGCGCGTACTGCAATACGCCCGCGCACTCGGAAATTACGATTTTATCGTCTTCAACAAGAGAGCCTTTATTCCAGTTACCCCCGACATATTCCGCAACGAAGCGGTAGGGAGTTTTGATATATCCGAAGCCGATTTCGTCCCATTTGATATTTGCCGACATAGATTTTACCTTCTTAAAAAAACACTTTTTTTACATTATATAACCGCCGAGAGATAAAGTCAAATAATTGACAAAACACATTTGAAATGATAAAATATGCCTGCTATGTCCGTGATAACGTCTATTGAACCGCAGATAAAAGACAAAACGCGTTGCAGCGTTTTTATCGACGGAAGATTTTATTGCGGAATAAAGCTCGAGGTTGCGATTAAGTACCGCCTTAAAGCGGGAATGGAAATCGACAAAAAAGAGCTCGATAAAATTCAGCTCGAAACCGAAAAGGTGCAGGCGACCGAAAAGGCGCTCACGCATATTTCGGCAAGTCTGAAAACAGAAAAGCAGATGCGCGATTTTCTGATGAAAAAGGGCTACGTGGAAGCGGTCGTCGACTACGTTATGGACAAAATGCACTACTACGGCTACGTCAACGACGCAGAGTACTGCAAGGCGTATATAGGCGGAATATCGAATAAGAGCAAGCGCGCAATCGAGGTTGAGCTTTTAAAGCGGGGCGTAAGCAAAGAGGTCGTGCGCGAGGCGCTCGAAGACTACGAGGACGACGACGAACTTATATTTTCGGCGCTTAAAAAATATCTGAGAGGAAAGGAACTCACCAAAGAAAACGTATATAAGGCTTGCCGCTACCTTGTATCCAAGGGGTACGAATACGACGCGGTTAAGAGAGTGAGCGAGAGGTTAGAGGACGATGAGGATTATTGAACTTGACGAGATTGACAGTACTAACGAGTACTGCAAAAAATACGTATGCGACGAGGATGTTGTCGTAGTTGCCGAAAAGCAGATAAAGGGCAAGGGCACGAACGGCAGAAATTTTGTTTCCGACAAGGGCGGACTGTACGTTTCGTATGTGAAAAGGTACGAAAACTTCGACTTTTCGAATACCTTTTCCATAATGATAAACGCGTGCGTCGCGGTGTGCAGAACGGTCGAGGCGTACGGAATAAAGCCTACCGTGAAATGGGCGAACGACGTGCTTGTAAACGGCAAGAAAATCTGCGGCACGCTCATTGAAAACAGACTCGGCGCAAACAACGTGTGCACGTCGATTGTCGGAATAGGGCTGAACGTCAACAATATTCTGACCGACGAGCTCAAAGATATAGCCACGACCATGAGCGAGCAAAAGGGCAGAAAGCTCAATCTGACTTGGGTGCGAGGCCGCCTTATCAGAAATTTAAAGAAGCAGTACACCGTAGCCGATTATAAAAAGTACGTGGATTGGTTCGGCGAGGAAGTGTACCTTGACAGCAACGGCGAGCGCACCTCGGCAATCGCACTCGACGTGGACGAGGACGGTTGCCTTGTATGCAATATCGAAGGACAAATAAAAAAAATCAGCAGTGCTGAAATGAGATTGAGGTTAAAATGCAAATCTATTTAACAAGCGAGCAGGAACGCGAGGCGGACAAAAACGCGATAAACTTCGGACTTCCCTCCGAGGTTTTAATGAAGAGGGCAGGGCGCGCACTTGCCGACGAGGTACAGGCGGCGGCACGCAGACTTAATGCGAAAAAGGTGCTTATAGTTTGCGGCACGGGCAATAACGGCGGCGACGGCTACGTAGCCGCTCGCGAGCTTTTAACCCGCGGCTTCGCCGTAACGGTGTACGCTTTCGAGGACGAGCTGTCGCCGAACTGCAAGCGCGAGAAAAAGCGCTACACGGGCAAGTACACGCGTACGATTGCGGGCGAGATTATCGTCGACTGCATTTTCGGCACGGGCTTGAACCGCAAGTTGCAAGGCGACTTCGCGAGCGTCGTTAAGAAGATTAACGCAAGCGAAGCGTACGTGATTTCCGCCGATATTCCCAGCGGACTGCACGGCGATAACGGCGAGGTTATGGGAGTCGCGGTAAAGGCGGATATGACGGTTGCGCTCGGTCAACCTAAGCTCGGCTGCGTGTTCGGCGAGGGCTTCGATTACTGCGGAAAGCTTGTTATAAAGGATATCGGTATAACCGCCGAGGGCACTCTTGCAAAGGCGGCGGAGGACGAGGATATCGCGGCTTACTACAAGCCCAGAAAGCGCAATTCGCACAAGGGCGACTACGGCTCGGCTTGCATAATCGCGGGCGCGGACGAGTACCCCGGCGCGGCGGCGCTTGCAATTTCCACGGCATTGAAATCGGGTTGCGGCTACGTTTACGCCGTCGTTCCCGAAAAGTTCAGATACGGTATGGCGGCTGTCGAGCCGCAGTGCATTTATCCCGACAAGCCTCATATGGACGCTTCTGCAATAGTCGTCGGTATGGGAATGGGCTGCACTCAGCAGACCTACGATACGGTTTGCGCATTGCTGAAATCGTATAAGGGCAAGCTGATAATCGACGCGGACGGCTTGAACGCGCTCGCAAAATACGGCAAAGAGCCGCTTTTGCAGACCAAGGCAAAGGTATTGCTCACGCCGCACATAGGCGAGATGTCCAGACTTTGCGGACTTTCGCGCGAAGAGATATTAAAAGATCAGGTAAAAGTGGCGCAGGATTTCGCCGCGGAATATAATGTTACTGTACACCTCAAAAACGCAGTATCCGTAACGAGCGACGGCAAATCGTCGACCCTTTCGGTTCGCGGCACGACCGCTCTTGCCAAGGCGGGCAGCGGCGACCTTCTGTCGGGGCTTATCTGCGGCAACGCGGCAAGAGGACTGTCCGTATACGACGCGGCGGTATGTTCGCAGTACGTTTTGGGGTACGCCGCCGAGGTATGTTCGGAAACCTTGTTCGACGGTGCGGTAGTGTATAAAGACCTTGTAGAAAATCTGCATATCGCTTTAAAACGCTTGACTAAGCATAATTGAAGTGATATATTGAAATTGTTGAAAGGGAGTAGTTTAAGGCAAACTTCGTCATCACGGCGCGATGGCGCTCGGAGTTTGACACCGCTATTTAATTAGGGTAACAAGACTTTTAACTTAAAGAAATTTAAGTTAGAGGTCTTTTTTCTTTTTATTTTTAACAAACTATTATAAGAGGTTAAAATATGCAGGTGTTTTGGGGTATCTTTTGGGTCTTGATGCTTTTAATCGGCTTTATACTGCTGGTCAAAGGCGCTGACTTTTTCGTTGACGGTGCGGCGGGCATAGCCGAAAAAATGCACGTGTCGACCTTCGTAATCGGTTTGACGGTCGTAGCTCTCGGAACGAGCGCACCCGAAGCGGCGGTATCTATTATAGGCGGCGTAAAGACCGCGCTCGGCGACCCCTCGGGCGCGGAGGTAATAATGGGCAACGTGCTCGGCAGCAATATGATAAATATTCTGCTCATACTCGGCATATCCGCGCTCGTCTGCAAGCTTCCCGTCGAAAGGAGCTCGCGCTTTATCGAGATACCTTTCCTTATAATAATAAGCTTAATCTTCATATTGCTCGGCGATTTGCAGGGAGGATACCAGTGGTACGACGGACTTATCCTCATAGCGCTGTACGCGGGCTTTATGACCTACACGATAATTATGGCGAAGCGCACCCAACAGCCCGCGCTATTAAACGAGAGCGCGGCGACGGCAACGGCTACGGTTGCAGTCGGCGCACCCGCAGGCGAGAGCTTTATCGAAAGGGTAAAGGCTAAATACGAAGAGCTTAAAGCAAAGACGTGGTTTCTGATAGTTTTAACCGTTGTCGGACTCGGAATGGTAGTGGGCGGCGCACAGCTCGTAGTCGAGGGTGCAACCTATATCGCGCAGGATTTAATCGGTATACCCACAAATATAGTTGCGTTGACGGTAGTTGCGTTCGGAACGTCGTTGCCCGAACTCGTAACGTCCGTTTCGGCGGCGAGAAAGGGCGATACGGGGCTTGCAATCGGCAATATCATAGGCAGCAATATTGCAAACTTACTGCTCGTTGCGGGACTCGGCTTTGTTTCCACGGGCGGCGCGGGCGCGATATTCACAAACGCAGAAATATGGTACGGAAACCTTATGGACGGTTACGTATCCATTATCGCGGCGGCGTTGCTTTTAGGCTTCTCGTTCTTCAAGGGCAACAAGCTCGGCAAAGCTGCGGGCGTAACCTTTTTAATCGTGCTTATCGGATACTTCACGTACCGTATTCTCGCGTCGTGCGGAGTAGTGCCCGTGCTCGAAATACCTGCGATTTTCACAAACTTCCCTCAATAATTTCCGTATAAAAAGCGCGTGTGCCGTCAACAATTTATATGGCGGCAGACGTATAATGTAATATAACTGCCCCAAAGAGGTACTATAAATGACAATCAAACGCGGTGAACTTTACTATGCCGATTTGTCACCTGTCGTGGGCAGTGAACAGGGTGGAGTGCGCCCCGTGCTGGTCGTGCAGAACGACGTCGGCAACAAGTATTCCCCCACAATCATTGCGGCGGCGGTCACAAGTAAAATCAACAAGGCGAAGCTGCCCACTCATATCGAACTGCCTCTCGGCGATTTCGGACTGCAAAAGGACTCGGTAATTCTTCTCGAACAGATAAGAACGCTCGATAAGCGCCGCTTGAAGGAGCGGATAGGCGAATTGCCCGAGGGCACGATGAGCAGGGTAGACAAGGCGATTTTAATAAGTTTAGGCTTTTTAAAACAGTGAAATAAGCTCTTGGACAATTGTCCAAGAGCTTTAGTATTATATATTGTCAAACTTTTTTAATCCTTCGACGGCGTATAAATAATCGTCGTAAATTTCTTTCGGAACGTCGTTGATGTCCGGTTTGAAAAGCTCCGCGTACGAGGGGTGACAGTGTGCTTCAAAAACCCGGTAATAGCCTTTTTCGTCCGTAAAATCAACCTTTCGTGACTTTATATACTCACTATCTAAAAATATAAAATAAGAGTCGTTGTCGCATTTTTCCATATCAAAGCCTAATATGCCGTAATAGATTTTAGTGGGATTATCTAAATAATTGTCGTAAAACGCAACGAGGTCGTACTTTTTTAAGAAGTGCGGAAATCTCGGCATGATATTACCCACGCAAGGCGTTTTGCAATCTTCGCAGTCGACGGAAGACTTACAGTGTATTTCATTGTAGTGCGTATACATAGACAAATCCAGAATATTAAACTTATATCCCAAAACACATCTGCCGAGCGAACCGACCTTGCCGTGATAAATATCGCGGGGATAGCGGGGCAGGGTTACGGTTTTTTTATCGATTGTATACCGCGACAATCTGTTGTCCTTTGCACCGATATCATTATAGCATTTCAGCCAGCTTTTAATCATCTCGATTGCGTCGTCGAAAGTTCTTGTCAAAAGCGTTTCTTCGTCGGCGTCGTCGGGCAGACATTTGATTTTAATTTCGTAAACGCAGTTCTCGTCGGCTTGCATAAATGCGTCGTAAGCGCTTTGGTTGTACGCAATAAGCTTTTTTGCGTGGGCTTTCGCTACTTTATCGCAAAAAACGCTCTCCGCTTCTTTGAACAGTTGCATTTTTTTATTGAAGTCGTAAGCGTAGTCGTTTATAAATTTCAATAAATCTTCTTCGCCGAAAATAAATTTTTCCGCCTTTACGCAGTTAAATAAATCTTTCGAAGGGAGCAGTCGCATAATTTTGTCGTGAAATTTTTTATCCATATAAAAGATTATAGCAAATAACAAAACGGTTTTCAAGTTTGCTGCGCTTCAATTTTTTGCCTTTAAATACTTTTAAAGTTTAAAAGCGTGTGTTATAATGTAGGTATGTCCGACAAAAAGAAGTTCAAACTTAAAATTCATTTCGGCAAGGTGAGCGCAATTTTAATCGCGGTGTTCGCCGTGCTTGTCGCTACCGATTTGATTTTAAAGGCGTGCGAGGAAGTGTACGGCTGGAATTTCGACGTCATTCCGAATCTTATATGGGTCGAAAGCGGCAGTCACAACTACGGCGCGGCTTTTTCGTTTCTGTCGGATACCGAGTGGGGAAGAATTTTCTTTATAGTCTTAACGTTCGTAATGCTCGGAATAATGACGGTGGCTTTTCTGCTTTTGCCCGAAAGGTTCGTCGGCTTTAAAGTTGCGCTTTCTTTGATCGCGGCGGGGGCTTTGGGCAACCTCGTCGACCGCCTCGCGTTCGGCTACGTGCGCGACTTCGTATGGGTAAATATTTTCGGCAACTGGGCTTGTTGCAACTTTGCCGACTTCTGGATAGTTTTCGGAGTAATCTGGGCGGTTATCGATATCCTGTTTTTAAACGAGTGGGCGGTGTTGCCGCTCACAAAGACGGCGAAAGAGGCGGCTAAAAAGCGCGAGCTTGCCGAAAAAGAAAAGAGCGAAACCGACGACGGGGACGGTGAAGAGTAATGCGTACCGAAAAATTCGTCGCCCCCGCAGATTATCCGCGCGCCGATATAGCGCTCAGCGAAAGACTCGAAGGTTATACCCGCTCGGCGGTTAAAAAGCTGTTCGACGGCGGTAACGTGACCGTCAACGGAAAGGTTGCAAAGCCGTCGCTTTCAATAAGCGCGGGCGACGAGATAGAGGCAAATCTGCCCGACCCCGTCGAGTGCGTCGCGCACCCCGAGGATATCCCGCTGGACATAGTCTATCAGGACGCGGACGTTGCGGTAATCAACAAGCCGCAGGGGCTGACGGTACACGCGGGCAACGGCAATATAGACGGAACTCTCGTCAACGCGCTCCTGTTTAAGCTGGACAACCTCAGCGGAGTGGGCGGTGTTATCCGACCGGGCATAGTGCATAGAATAGATAAAAATACGTCGGGGCTTTTAGTCGTTGCTAAAAACGACAAAGCGCACGTAAACCTTGCGGAGCAAATCGCCGAAAAAAGTTGCCGCCGCACCTATATCGCGCTACTTGAAGGCAACCTCAAAGACGACGGCGGCACAGTTACGACATACATAGGCAGAAGTCAGTCCGACCGCACGAAGATGGCTGTCGTGCCGCCCGAAAAGGGGAAAATCGCAATAACCGATTATACCGTTTTGGGAAGGGCGCGGCTGGGCGAGAGGCAATATACCTTGTGCCGTTTCGACTTGCACACGGGGCGAACGCACCAAATACGCGTGCACGCTAAGCATCTCAATCACCCCGTAGTCGGCGACGACGTTTACGGCAGAAAGAAGCGGGAGTTCAATTTGAACGGACAGCTTCTGCACGCGTGGCGGCTGGAATTTACCCACCCGACGAGCGGCGAAAGGTTGACTTTTACCGCGCCGTTGCCAGATTATTTTGTCGAAGTTTTAAAAAAGCTGAACGTTGAATTTAATTTGCAATAAAACTGTTGCAAAAATGAAATTCGGCTGTTATAATTGTAACGACAAATCTGTGGAGGATATATTTATGGCAAAGAAAAGGACAACGACAACGAGCTCTACAAGCAATTATTCGCTTGTCAAAGTGTGCGCGTTTTGGGGCATAATACTTGCGGGTATTGCAGGTCTTGTAAGCTTTATGCTTAACTTGCTCGGCAAATGCGGCATTGAAATTTCATGGGGCTATAAAGTTGCGGGCGCGTGCAATATGATTTCTACGATTGCACTGTTTATCGCAGCATGGCTTGCAGCGTGGGACTACGTAAAGGGCAAGGGACAGACGTGGAGAATAGTTTTCTGGATATTCTTCGTGCTTGCATTGCTCGGCGTACTCGGTATCGGTATCTGGAGCTGGTTTTAATTAAATAAATAAGCGAGCGGTTTGCGCGTTAAACGTGCAAACCGCTTTACTTTTTTGCGAAATTTGTCTATAATAGGGTAAATTATGAGTAATCCTTTAATAGCAATCGTCGGCAGACCCAACGTGGGCAAGAGCACGTTTTTCAATAAGGTCGTCGGCAGAAAAATTTCAATAACCGAGGACAGACCGGGCGTCACACGCGACCGTCTTTACGCCGACGCTGAATGGCGCGGTCGTACGTTTTCGCTTGTCGATACGGGCGGTATCGAGCTTAAAAGCGACGACTTGATGTGGAAGCACATTAAAAAGCAGGCGGAGGTTGCAATCGACACCGCCAACGTAATACTGTTTTTCGTCGACGGCAGAGAGGGCTTGACGACTTCCGACTACGACGTTGCGGATATGCTCAGAAAGAGCAAAAAGCCCGTAATAGTCGTGGTAAATAAAATCGACGAGTATTCCGAAGAAAAAGTTTTCGAGTTCTATTCTCTGGGCTTGGGCGAACCGTACCCCGTTTCGAGCGAGCACGGCAAGGGCATAGGCGACGTTCTGGACGAGTGCGTAAGCTACTTTGAAAAGAACGAGGGCGAAGAGGACGACAGTTTAAAAATCGCCGTTGTCGGCAAGCCCAACGCGGGCAAGAGCAGTATAGTCAACCGCCTTCTGGGCTTCGAGCGTTCGATAGTAACCGATATCGCGGGCACGACGCGCGACGCTATCGATACCAAATTCACATACGACGGCAGAAATTACACTATTATCGACACTGCGGGCATACGCAAAAAGGCGAAGGTCGAGGACGATATCGAGTACTATTCGGTAATGCGCGCTTTCGACGCTGTGCGCCGCGCGGACGTGTGTCTGTTGGTCGTAGACAGCACCGAGGGGCTGACCGAGCAGGACACGAAAATTATCGGCTACGTGCACGAACAGGGCAAGCCGTCGGTCGTTGTTATGAACAAGTGGGACTTGGTTGAAAAGGACACCAACACCATAAACAAGTTCGAGGACAAGCTCAAAGAAGATTTGAAATTTATGGATTATTTCCGTTCGGTTTACGTATCTGCAAAGACGGGACAGCGCGCGGAAAAGATTTTAAAGGAAGTGGACAGAGTGTATTCGAACGCGCATATGCGCATACCTACGGGCACTCTCAACGATTTGATTTTGGACACGGTACGCGCCAACGAACCGCCCTCGTATAACGGCAGAAGATTAAAGGTATACTATTCCTCGCAGGTATCGGTCGCGCCGCCCGTATTCGTACTGTTCGTCAATTCGAGCGATTTAATGCACTTTTCGTACGAGAGATTTTTGGAAAACACAATCCGTAAAGCGTTCGATTTTTCGGGCACGCCGATTAAAATAGTCACAAGAGAGAAGAAAGCAGACTGATGAAAGAGTTCGATATTTCGCAAGGCTGGTACTGGCTTTTAATAGGAGCGGTGGTGAGCTACCTTCTGGGTTGCTTCAATTTCGCCGTGCTCATTTCCAAAATCAAGCACGACGATATAAGAAAAGCGGGCAGCGGCAATCCCGGCGCAATGAATATATCCCGCCGATACGGCTTAAAGGTGGGGCTTATAAATTTTGCGTGCGACGCGTTGAAGGGCGTAATCCCTGTGCTTGTGGCGTACTTCGTTTTCCGTGATTATTACTTCGCGGGTACGCAAGTGATAGTGTCCGACTTTTTAAGATACTTCTTCGCGCTGTTCGCTTTGCTCGGTCACGTCTTCCCCGTGACGATGAAGTTTAAGGGCGGCAAGGGCATATCGACGACCATAGGACTTTTGTGGTGCTCGATAGCGTGCGAAACCTGGTGGTTCGTATTTATCGGATTGGCGCTGTTTATTTTACTGTTCGTGTACGTCGGCTTTACCGAGTGGGGCAGTATGGGTTCGCTTATCGGCGTTGCGGGCTTCACTATCTGGCAAGCCGTGATTTTTACACTGCGTTATGCGGATTTGCTTGCTAACGTTTACGTCGTTATAACGTTTATGATTTTGCTTGCGCTCAACGTTCTGACCTGGGGTGCGCACCATAAAAACTTATATCAGTTAATGGCGGGTGAGGAACATCACACGTCGCTCAAAAAAATGCTTAAAAAGAAAAAGGCAAAGTAAAATTTTAAAACAGACGCGGGATTGAGTTCGCTCAATCCCGCGTCTGTTTTATATCAAATCCGCAAGCGTTTTACCATCAAAAAAATCACTTATAACTTTGTAATACTCTTTCCAGACGGGCAACGTCTTGCAGGAGACGCTCTTTTGGCACGTATCCGCGCCCTCTTTAAGACAGGCAACGGGGGCAAGCGAACCCTCGGTCAACCGCAGAATACTTCCCAAAGTGTATTCGCTCGGCTCTTTCGTCAGCTTATAGCCGCCGCCCTTGCCGCGCAAGCCCTCCAAAAGCCCGCCTCGGGTGAGCAGTACCAGAATACTTTCGAGATATTTTTCCGAAATTCCCTGTCGCTTTGCTATTTCGTCAAGCCGAATATAGTTGCCGTTTCCGTTTTCGGCAATATCAATCATAACCCTTAATGCGTATCTTCCGCGTGTCGAAATCATATTTTTTCTCCTTATTGAAATTATATAACAAAAATTTCCGAAAATCAAGTAAAACCTATTGACTTTATAGGTTTGTAGCGTTATAATTCTATCAACATATCAAACAAGTAGGTTAATAAAGGAAGAAAAAATTATGGCAAAGTATAAATTCGAAACACTGCAGCTTCACGTAGGGCAGGAGCAGCCCGACCCCGCGACGGACGCGCGCGCCGTACCTATATACGCTACGACGTCGTACGTGTTCAAAAACTGCGAACACGCCGCCGCGCGCTTCAATCTCACCGACGCGGGCAATATTTACGGCAGACTTACAAACTCCACGCAGGGGGTATTCGAGGACAGAATAGCCGCGCTCGAAGGGGGAGTTGCGGGGCTTGCCGTAGCGTCGGGCGCCGCGGCGATAACTTATACCTTGCAGGCGCTCGCGCAGAACGGAGGGCACATGGTGGCGCAGAAAACCATTTACGGCGGCAGTTACAATCTGTTGGAGCATACTTTGCCCGCATATGGCATAACCGCGTCGTTCGTAAATATTCACGATTTGAAAGAGGTGGAAAATGCGATTAAGCCGAACACCCGCGCAATCTATATCGAAACGCTCGGCAACCCCAACAGCGATATTCCCGATATCGACGCGGTGGCTGAGCTTGCACACAGGCACGGACTACCGCTCGTCGTGGACAACACTTTCGGCACGCCTTACCTTATAAGACCCATCGAGCACGGCGCGGATATAGTCGTACATTCGGCAACCAAGTTTATAGGCGGACACGGCACTACGCTCGGCGGAGTTATAGTCGACGGCGGCAATTTCGACTGGGCGAAGTCGGGCAATTATCCCGCAATAGCCGCACCCAACCCCAGCTATCACGGAGTAGCGTTTACCGAGGCGGCGGGCAGAGCGGCTTTCGTGACCTATATCCGCGCAGTACTCTTGCGCGATACGGGTGCGTGCATTTCGCCGTTTGCCGCATTCCTCTTGTTGCAGGGCACCGAAACACTGTCGCTTAGGTTGGAGCGCCACGCGGAAAACACGGCAAAGGTGGTGGAGTTCTTATCCAAGCACCCGCTCGTGGAAAGGGTCAATCATCCGTCGCTGCCCGACCACCCCGACCACAAGCTGTATAAAAAATATTTCCCGAACGGCGGCGCGTCGATATTTACGTTCGAAATCAAGGGCGGAATAAAAGAGGCGCACAAGTTTATAGACAATCTGAAAATTTTCTCGCTGCTTGCCAACGTAGCGGACGTCAAGAGCCTTGTAATACACCCCGCAACGACCACGCACAGTCAGCTCACGGAGGAGGAGCTTTTGTCGCAGGGCATAAAGCCGAACACGATAAGACTGTCAATCGGCACCGAGCATATCGACGACATAATCGACGACCTGAAAAACGGATTTGCGGCTCTCGACTAAAATTCACACAGATTTTACTCATTTCCGTTGTATTTCCTCTCGGCTTATGCTAAAATAAGTATATACGGAGGTTTTGGCTGATGAGATTGGGAAATCCCGCTGTAAGGCGTTATGCAAAAAAGGCATACAACGGCGAGTTGGAGGCGTTTGATAAAAGGGCAACCTACGGCGGCGTATATTTAAAGGCGGCGCTGTACGCGGGGTTGACGATTATCGCGGCGGTTTTAACCGAGCTTTTGGTTCTGCATTTTATATTCACGGAAAACGTAGACGCGCTGATAGGACTTGGCATAGCGTCCGTAGCGTGTGCTGTGCCGATGCTCATAATTTCGCTTGTAATCGTGTTCGTGCCGTCGACGGTAAAAGTGCTCGGCTGTATATACGCTGTAATTCAGGGCGGGCTTTTGGGACTTCTGGCAACGTTCGTGGATATGTTTTTCCCCGGTATCGCGTTTGCGGCGTTCCTCGGCACGGCGATAGTATTCCTTGTTGCGATAGTCGTTAACAGCGTGTTCAAGGTCAGGATTTCGAGTAAATTCGTCCGCGGACTGATGGTTGCTCTTATAAGCCTGATTGTCGTACAGCTTGTTATGTTTATGATGTCGCTGTTCGGAGTGTTCAACTACGTGCAGTATATGTGGGTGCAGATAACCATTTCCGCACTCTGCATAATCTGGGCAACGGTAATGCTGTTCTGGGATTTGAGCAATATAGATTATATCGTAGATGTCGGTGCGGATAAAAGGTACGAGTGGAACGTAGCTTTCTCGCTGGTAACTACGCTCATATATCTGTACGTCGAAATTCTGGAACTGCTCGTAAGAATTGCGGCTCTATTTTCCAGAAGCAAATAAAAATATGTAGAATTCACGCCCCGAACGCGCCGCGTTCGGGGCTTTTTTACGACTACAACTTGTACATTTTTATAATGCGGTTATTAGACAAGCCGTAAAAAACATAATTTATAAAACTTGAATAAAAGGGGTGTAATTTATGTTTTTCGACGTTGTAGGACTGTTGCTTTCCAAAATTTTCTTCTTCACGGGACTTGTGCGGCAAAAGGGAACGTTCCCCAAACCGCTCTCGCCCGAAGAGGAGAAAAAGTATCTTGCTCTCGCGAGGGCGGGCGACAAAAACGCAAAGGATATTCTTGTAAAGCACAATATGCGTCTGGTTGCGCACATAGTCAAAAAGTATTCGGGGGCAGCGGAAACGGACGATTTACTGTCGGTCGGCTCGATAGGACTTATCAAGGCAATCAATACGTATCAGGACGGCAAGGGCACTCAGCTTGCAACCTACACGGCGCGCTGTATCGAAAACGAAATTTTAATGCTTATCCGTTCGAGCAAGAAGCACAAAAACTGCATATCCATAAACGACCCCGTCGGCACGGATAAGGACGGCAACGAGCTGACCGTAATGGACTTACTCGCCGAAAAGGAGGAAAACGTTTTTTCGCGGGTGGAAAAGTCAATCCAGCGCGAAAAATTCGTGGCAATGTTAAAAGGCTTTCTCAATATCCGCGAATACACGATAATATCACTGCGTTACGGCTTGGAGGACGGAGTGCCTATGCCGCAGCGTGAGGTTGCCAAAAAGCTGTGCATTTCGCGCTCTTACGTGTCGAGAATAGAAAAACGCGCGATAGAAAAGGCGCGGCAATACCTCAATAAGGAAGATTTTTTCACCGAATAAGCGTAAATATTTGCAAACCGTACGATTTGTTGATATACTTAATAAAATAAATTTACGGCTTTGGTGCAAATATGGAAATTTTCGAAGAATTGAAAGAGCGCGGGCTGATTGCGCAGGTTACCGACGAAAAGGAAATACGCGAGCTTATCAACGGCGGCGGCGCGCGCTTTTATATAGGTTTCGACCCTACGGCGGACAGTCTGCACGTAGGGCACTTTATGGCGCTGTGCCTTATGAAAAGATTACAGATGGCGGGCAATAAACCCGTAGTTTTGATCGGCGGCGGCACGGGCTACGTCGGCGACCCTTCGGGCAGAACTGATATGCGTTCGATGCTGACCCCCGAACTTATCGAGCACAACTGCGCATGTTTTAAAAAGCAGATGGAGCGGTTTATAGAGTTCGGCGAGGATAAGGCGATAATGGTCAATAACGCCGACTGGCTGTTAAAGCTCAACTATATCGAGCTACTGCGCGAGGTAGGCGCGTGCTTCTCGGTCAATAATATGCTGCGCGCCGAGTGCTACAAACAGCGTATGGAGAAGGGGCTTTCTTTCCTCGAATTCAACTATATGATTATGCAGTCGTACGACTTTT
>CAMWWH010000023.1 GCA_947177975.1 uncultured Clostridia bacterium
GATATCGCCCGCCTGCAGCTTTTTAAATTGACTGCTGGCGGCGTCGAAATATTCGCTTTTGAGCGCCTCTTCAACGAGCGCCAGAACGGCGAGCCCCTCGGCGGTGTTCTCGGTTGCGGCGCATCTTTCGGCGGTCACGGAATACACTCCGACCGCCTCCTTCTTCTTGTTTTCGCCGCCGTCGTACAGACAGACTTCCGCCTTTCCGCGGTTGCCCGCATACCTCGCGCCGCCGCGCATTGCGTGCCCTTCCGCATAATCGAACTCGCACACGGGCGGGCGCATAACCGACGAAAACAGTTTGTTCACGAACTCGATGACCCCCTCGCCGCTGCGGAAGTTGTCGGGCAAGACTATGTATTCGCCCCGCTCGCCTACCTGCGCGCTCTTTTCGCGGAAGAAGCGCGAACGACTGCCGCGGAAGCCGTAAATCGCCTGCTTCAAATCGCCGACGCAGAAAATATCTTTGCCCGCCACCGCGGAAATTATCTCGTCCTGAATGGGGTTAACGTCCTGATATTCGTCGACGAAAACGTATTCGTACTTGCCGCGAATACCCTCGCGCACGTCCTCGTCGCTCTCTTCGCCCGATAAAAGCGACAGCGCAAAGTGCTCCAAATCGCCGTAATCGAGCTTGCCTTCCTCGCGTTTAACCCCGTCATATGCCGCAGCGAACTTAAAAAGTACGGTGCAGAACGCGTTTGCAATATCGCCGCTTAGCAAAAACCGTTCCCTTTCAACCTCTTCGCTTTCCAAGTCCTTTATAAACGTTTTATACTTCTTTTTCACGCCGTCGACAAAGTCGGAAAAGCAAGCGTCGGCTTCCGCGACTTCGGGCTTTACCTTGGGTTTTACCGCCTTGCAAAGCTTGATCGGCATTGCGTACGGGTTACCTTCCGCAACCGCACCGACAAGCGTTTCGCGCATTTCGGATAGCACCTTCTGATAACCCGCACCGTTGACCGCGGGGTGAAAGTCCTTAGAAAAACCGTCTATCGCATCGATTAACACACCGCACTTATCGGCGAGCGTTTTGCCGTACTCCGCGCTTACTTTTTTAAATCCGTACTCGGTGAACGTGTTCTCCCGCGCGTTGTTTAAAAGCTCCTCCCAGCGGGGGCGCTGGCGCACCTCGTCGTAAGCCGAGTACAGCATTTCTTTAAGAGCCTTGTCGCTGCGCTTTTTTCTCAGCTTGTCCAAGAGAGTATACAAATCCGCATCGTGCGATTTATAGAGTTCGTCAAACAAATCGTCCATGGCTCGGGCGCGCAGAGCCGACTGTTCCGCGCCGTCGGCAAGCACCTCGAACGACGCGTCCACCTTTAAGACGTAAAAGTACGTGCGCACCAGCCGCGCGCAGAAAGAGTGTATAGTGCTGATGTCCGCCGAATTGATTTTGGAAAGCTGCAAGCGGATATTTTCGCGGCTTTCTTCGCCGCACGTGTTCAGTCTTTCAATCAGCTCTCTGCGCAGTTTTTCCTTCATCTGCGCGGCGGCTTTTTTTGTGAAAGTTACGGCAAGTACGTTGTCGAGGCTGGCGCCCTCTTCTAAAATATCGGCAAGCCGCTTTATCATAACCGTCGTCTTGCCCGCACCCGCGGAAGCCGAAACGAGCACCTCGCCGCGCGATTTTATAGCCTTTAACTGTTCGGGCGTCACACTCATTTGTTATCTCCTTTCGCCCTTTCGGCACGCACTATGCCGGCGACGGTCTTGCAGTCGCACGCAACCTCTTCCCTTTCGCCCATAACTTCCTTGTCGTATCCGCAGCTTCCCGAATACTTGCAATATTTGCAGGCCCCGCCCGTAGGCGACGGCGAAATTTCGCCCCCGACAAGCTCTCTCGCTCCTTGCTCGGCAAGCAGTCCCGAGTACTCCAGAAAGTCGGAAAAATCCTCTCTCGTCATCGCTCTGTCGAGCTTTCTGCCGTTGAGATACGCACCCACGTACGCGCTCTTCTCCTTGTCCTGCAAGGCGGTATCCGAGCTCTTCACGACCTCTTCACTTCCGTCCATAAAGCCGCGCAGAGTAAACGCTCCCGTGCCGTCGGCGGAATATTCCACGTTGGCGGGGAAATAGTATGCGCCCGCCGCGCGCCTTCCTTCCGCGGCTGCCGACAGATACAGCGGCAACTGCAATTTGCGCCCCATATAGTACGACGAGGGGCTGTCATCTATCGTGCCCGTCTTGTAGTCGATTACGCGCACCAGCTCGCCGCTAACGTCGACGCGGTCAATCCTGCCGCCGATGTCAATCCCGCCGTTAAGACTTACCTTACAGCGGGTCTCCGTGCCCTCGACTTCAAACGCGGAATTTTTAAGCTGTTCGAACGCGCCCTCGGCTACGGTCTGCGCCTCTTTCACGAGCGCCTCCGCCGCGTATTCCGAGCCGCCGTCGCCCGCCTCGACGAGATAGCTTGCCTTTAAAAGAAGCTTTTCCGCGATTGTCCGCGCCGCCTCGGCGCACTCTTCTTTACTTTCAAACAGGTTGAGCTTGCCCGCCACGTCCTGCAAGACTGCGTGAATAAAGTTACCCGAATCCAGCGGTCGGAACGCGCCCTCGCGCCTTTCGGAAAGCCTCAAGCCCTGTTGCATAAAAGCCTTGTACGGGCACGAAAAATACGTTTCGAGCGCGGTGGGCGACACGCTGTCGCCGTACAGAGCGCGCATATCGACCCCGCCGACGCCGTTGTCGCATTTAACGGATACGACGTGACCCTGCGCCTTTAAGTGACTGTAAACGGCGGCAATACGGCGCTCGCCGTAGTCCTTGTCGCCGCTCAGATAAAAATCGACGTGTTGAAGCGCGGGCGCGGGACGGGCGCACGCATATACGAAATTTTCCGCGGTCGCGCTCAGCGCCTTGACGGATATGGGTTCAATCCGCCCGCCGTTTACGGTGAAAAGCTGTTTTGCGTACTCGATAACCTCGCTTACGCCGCACTCCTCGCCGCCGCTCCGCAAAGGGAAAATAAGATATAATTTCTCGGAAAACGCGCAGAGGTTGAGCGCGGTTATTTCCTTGACGCGCCTGTTGACCTGAGATATTTTCGGAGAAACGGCTATTTTGAGCTTTTCTAACGAGGTCAGCTCGCCGTCGGTCAAAATCGCCGTATCCTGCGAGGCGGCGGGCACCGCGTCGGTCAGTCCGCCCGCAAACAAGACCTTACTGCCCGCGTTTGCGCACGTCGACAAATCGCCTATGAACACCGCGTCCTGCTTGGGCTGAATAAGCGATATTTCCGCGGCGGTAAAGCCGCTCTTTAATATTTTAATGAATTCGCGAACCGTCAGCCTTTCGCCCGCGGTCAGCTTTTCCGCCTCGGCTAAAACTTTCAGAACTTCCGCATAAGCCCGCCTCGACATTGCGCCGACCGAAGCGTACCCGCAGCCTTCCGCGTCGTCCGCCATTTCGGTAAGCCGCTTTTCCGCGGAGAAATTTTTCAAGAGCTCACGCACCGCTTCGCACAAATCGCCGCTCTCTTTTTCGCGCACGGGCAGTAAATTCAGCCCCTGCAAGAACGACCATCGCACCCGCTCGACGGCGGCGAAATCGATGCCCTCCGCCTCGCATATAGCCGCGTTCGCCTCTCTTTTAACACTGCCTCTGTAAGCCCCCGCGCGCATAAAATAGTTGACGAACATATCCCTGTCGGCGCGCAGATTCCCGCCCTCTTCGGTTAAGGTGAACAGCGGCGAAGAAAGAGCCGCGAGCACGCTTTCGGGGCGACAGCCGTCCGCCGCGCACGACAGATAATCGAGAATAAACGAGCACACCGAATGGGACGCAAGCGGGTACCGCCTGTCCACGTACATGGGGATTTCGTACTCGCCGAACGCCCTTTCCAAGGCGGGCTGAACGGCGGGCAGATTGGGCAGCATAACCGAGATTTCACGGTATCTTACCCCGTCCTCTTTGACGCATTTAAGTATCTGCGAGGCAATGAACGAGCACTCTTCTTCCTCGTCCGCAGCCTCCAAAAGCTGCAATTGCCCCCCAACTATGCCGCATTTAACCGCTTTGTAATAGCTTTCCGGCTCGAAAACGTGCCTCCTCATATGCTCGGCGGCGGGGGCAAGATACGAGGGCACTTTTACTATAAATTCTTTACTGTCCGCGCCTGCAATTCCCTCTTCCCGCGCGATATTGACAAAGCTCGTCCAAGCCTCGTTTACGTACTTTTTTTCACTGCCGCCAATGAATACGCCGAGCACGTTGTCCGCCGTGCGCATACACTCGCGCACGCAGTCGGCAACCGACGACGTGAAAGCCTGAAATCCGAGGAACACAACGTCCGCCCCAGCAATTTCGGGCGAGCGGGCAATGACGTCGGGGAGCTTTCTTAGGTATGCATTTCTGTCGACCGCGCCGTGGTCGGTAAGGTACTGCATATACTCCCTGTATAAAAGCTCCAAGTCGTGAAGCTTGCGCTTTAACAGCTTGCCGTCCGCCTCTATGCCGCTCAGATCGTCCGCGGACACCTTGGACGAATACAGGAGCGCAATAGTGTCGTAGACCTCCTGCGCCGCGCTTGCCGCCGACAGACGTTTAAAAAGCTGCAACCTGTCGCGGTTAATTTCGATGAGCTTGCGCATAGCCATAGCCGAACCCTCGGCGGTTAAAACGTTGTCGCACAGCCCCGTATTCGACGATAGGAAGCGCGAGAGCGTGTAAACCGACACGGCGAACGTGCCGCCTACCGCCTCGCACACCGCGCGCTCGGCAACAAGCGACAATCTGTCCTCGCAGAAAACCACAAGACGTCTGCCCTCGCAGCCGTCCTTTTCGGCGTGAGCGCAAACTATCTCTTTAAATTTTTCAAGCCCTGCCGAAAGACACGGCGCAACGTAAACTCTGCTCATACTTTTCCTTGCGTTTAAGCGCGTAACCGCGCTGCGCCTCTATTATATCATACCCGCGCCGAAATTTTAATTATTTAACGCGCAAAAGTTTTTACTTTCGCAAAATAATGTGTTATAATTCAATCTATGAAAACTATTAAAAAATGTTTGGCAATCGTGTTGGCGGTTGCGGGTGCGGCGACGCTTGCGGGCTGTAACAACGGCTCGTCCGACCACAGGACCGCGACCACTGCCAACTGGAACGTCAGAACTTCCGCTTCGGTTGAACGGGACAGCTTCGATTACTGGCAGAATAACAAGGAAACAGCCACGTACGCAATCACGTTTACGGAGGGTGAAAATTCCAGCTACAAGGTGAGTTACAACTGCTCTTCGGCTACGTACTCCACCGAGTTCTATATGCTTGCCGAATACGACTGGAAGTCGGAAAATATAATCGAAGAATACCGCTCGACAGAGGAAGAGAGCGATACCGAACCCGTTTACGTCTACAAGACGTCGCTTGTAATAAGCGGCTCGTACGAGATGAAGTCGGGCGGCGCAAAGAAGGATTTTTCCGACGAGCTTACGACTGTCAGCTACTTCCGCCCCGCGGGCAAAAACCTGCAACCCGTTTACTCCTATCAGAAGGTTAAAAACACCGCTCCCGCCACACTGTCCGCAAACAGTATAGACTCGGCTTTCGTCGAGATTGACGAGGAGTACGAAACCTTTTACAACAAGCGCTGTTCGCAGGCGACCGTATTAAAAACCGTGAACGGCAAGGAAGGCAAGGAAACCGAAAAAATCGGTTTGAAATCGGGATACTCCAACTTCGACAACAGTCAGATAAGAGCGGCTATCCGCGCGTTCACCCTTTCGGACGGCGCGTCGCGCACGTTCTACGTGCTTTCACCGCAGAACGGCGGAATACAATCGGTAACCGCAAGCGTATCGGGCGCCGTCGAGTTGGGCGAAAACGACAAGGCTATAACCACCGCGCTTGTAAACGCACCCGACGATTATATCTTCTTCGACGGCTTGGTTGCCGACAAGAAAGAGGACGAAAAGGACAGAAACATCCGTTACAGCGCCGTATCTCTTTCGGTAGACCAGTCGCTTAAAGGCACGTCGCCCACGCTGTGGTATACGACGGTTGAAAACAACGACCTGAACACCACGAGGTGCGTACTTTTAAAGATGATTACTCCCCTCGCTTTCGGAATGGGCACGCTTAATTACACTTTAAGCAGTCTGAACGTTGTACCGGTTACACAGAATTAACCGCGGAAAATAAAACGGAATAAACAAAAAACCAACTTTATGCAAGTTGGTTTTTTTGTTTGTCTTATTTTTTATCCCACTATACTCCGCACGACAACCAACACAACGATCACTGTGATTGCCACTGCCAAAAGAAATTTAGTAAGCTTAAGCCATTTAAGCGTCTTCTTTGCCTTGCGGTCTAAAAAGAAGCTGTTGGACAACTCACGACATACCGTATCGGTCTGCACGTTGATTGCGTTTCCGTTTTCTCTCGGATAGTTACACTGCAAAGTCATATAATTGGTATCTTTCAGCTCGACTTCGGCTTCGAAATCGATTACCCAACATCTCTCCTTGCGGTGAACGTCGAATATCCCGTAAATAGTTATAAGAAAGAAAAATATCTGAGTTAAAAACCAAACGAAACCGCCGACGTCCAACAGTCTGTAAATCCTGATATTCGCTCTGTCGCTTTCCGTCTGATAATTGCAGACCAAGTTACCGTACCTGTTCTTTTTACACTTGACGGGCTTATCGTCGATACTTACCAAAACCGTGCCCAAAACCTTCCAGCCTGTCAGCTTCAACTCCAATTCTCTCATGCGGACGCCCCCGAATTTACAAGTTTCAAAATTAAAACCAGAAGCGCAATCACGCAGACGATTGAGGAAACGACGATTCTTGCGGTATGCCTTTCGTTTTTGTCAAAGCACAGGCATACGATAGAAGCTATAGACAGAGCCGCAACCGTCGGCACGGTAATTGCCCAGCTTTGGGATAACACGGAAGCCACGTTTGTCAGACTTTCCCCGCCAGACATCAAGGACTGGAACCCAGGGTCTGCCAAAAGCGTGAATAACGATAAAATCAAAACGCATACAAGCAGCAGATAATATACGGCGGTGAATAAAAAAGAAATAACGCTCGCTGCCATAATCGCCACTGCGACGAATTGCAGATTAAATAAAATCTTGCCGAAATGCACGACCTGCATTCCGGCTAAGGTTTTTTTAGGCGTTGTAAACGTTTTCCGATTATCCATTAAAACACGTTACTATAAATAGTACTCCCAATATAATTATGTACGGTTGTACCGAAAAAATTACCTTCTTATTTCGTAATTCTGATTCATTAGCTTGATTATGCTGTCCTCGTCGTCGGTGATATTGAAATCGCCGTGCATCGTATGCTTGATAACCGAGGACGCGACCGCAAAGTTAACGATGTCGTCGGCGCTCATTTCACGCATAAGCGCGTAAATCATACCGCTTGCAAACGCGTCGCCGCCGCCCACGCGGTCGAGAATACTGAAACGGAAAATCTTACTCTCGTAGGTCTCGCCGTCGTACCACATAAACGCTTTTAAGCTGTTCTCGCTGCCCGAATGAACGTAGCGCACGTGTCTGCCTATCGCCTTGAAATTGTACTTTGCGTGCAGAGCGCGGAATATTCTGTCCTGCTCTTTATAGCTGGGGTTCATCGTAAGCCCGTCCTTCATATCCTTGCCGTCGGGACCGGGCAGATTTATGGGCTCTATGCCGAACAGTACGTCGACGTAGGGCAGATATTCGGTTATGCAGTCGCGCGCTTCCTGCCAGCCCCACAGCGCCGAACGGTAGTTACAGTCGAACGACACGGTCATATTAAGCTCTTTCGCCGCCTTTAAAGCAAGCATAATGAGCTGACGGCAGTTCCTGGAGAGCGCAGGAGTTATGCCGCTCAAATGCAGCCAGGTAAAGCCTTTGAGCCTATCTTTGAAATCGAGCTTTGTAAAGTCGTAGTTCGAGAAAGCCGAATCCTTTCTGTCGTACGTGACCTTGCTTGCACGCACGCCGAAGCCCTCTTCGAGGAAATAGATACCCATTCTGCCGTCGCCGTAAATGCAGGGCGAACAGTGCACGTCGTTACTGCGAAGATAGCGGATTGCCGCCTTGCCTATCGAGCTGTCGGGCACTACGGTAAAATACGAGCTGTCCACGCCGAGGTTTGCAAGCGAAGCCGCAACGTTCGCCTCGGCTCCGCCGTAGGTTACTCTGAACTCGTCGGTGGTGCGGATTTTTTCGTTATTGGGGGGCGACAATCTCAATAAAAGCTCGCCCATAGTTATAAATCTCTGCTGTGAAACGTCCATAATTCCCCTCTCACATATATTTTTATTTATTATAACATTAAACTTTCGCGTTGTACAGACCTATTTTTAAAATTATTCGTACCGTTTTCAGTGCTCGGTTCCGATAATTTTGGCAACGCCACCGCCGCTTTTGCGCACCCACACGTCAAGCTTTTCGCCCTCCTCGTACGTTTCGCGGCTGTAAGCCTGATATTCCCTGCCGTCCACGTCTAAAACTATGCGGTAGGTTACGGAATGAACGCGCACCGTCGAATAGCTCTTGCCGCCGCCCGTGCTACCCATACTCGACAGAACGCACGCCTTGACGGTAGCCTGCCGCTCCTCGTACTTATCCGTATTTACGCGCAGCGACATTGAGGTCTTTTCCAAAATGATTTTTACGATTAAGCTCAATAAAATCGTGCCCGCGAAAATTGCCAGACATACGATTACGCCCGTCATAATGCGCAAAAACCCGAACAGAAAAATGAGCGCGAAATCACCCATCAGAAAGCCGAAGAACAGCCATCCCTTAATTCTGTCGCCCCTGCCCGAATGCCTGTACGCGTTCGCAACGTGGTCAATCTGGTATTCGGCAAGCTTTCTCTGACTGCCGTAGCCGTAAGACGAGTTTATATCTTCGATTTTCTCTTCCTCGCTCTTCTCTATCGTCTCTTCCGCTTCTTCGCCGCCGAACGTCACGTCGGGCTTTTTATCCGGCTTTTTGTCCGAGAGCATACCCGTCATCATCAGAATCAAGCCGACTACGACAAGAACGAACATTGTAACGGGCAAACCGTACGACAGTATACAGACTCCGACCCGCGCCATAGTTTCGTTACCTATGCCGTAACCGACAGCGTCGAGCACGATACCGGTAACTAATACGACGGGAATTAACATTGACATTAAAGCTAACTTTTTCATACTGTTATTATTTTATCACGCGCCGCTTAATTTGGCAACACTAAAAAATAAAGCCGCTCCGAATTTTCGGAGCGGCTTTTAAATCGGCTTATATTAAAGCTTAGATTTCTTTTTTGTCAACCTTTTCCTTAATAAGCACCTTATTAACAATTGCAAGTACAAGACCTATAATCGAGAAAACAAGAATTACAACGGGTGCTGCAAGCGATGCGGAAACTTCCTCACCGAAGAATTCCTTGGAAAGCGCCGCGCTGATTATAAGGTACAATACCGCGAATACCAAGCGCCAGATCTGCGAGCCGAGCTTTACGGTCTTATCTGCCGCAACCGTGCCGCGCATTGCGCCGTGAAGGCTCTTACCGCACTGGAATATAAACCAGATCTGAATGACCATTCCGACGGCGGCGTACATATACTGAGCCGCTTCCGACGAAATATCCGCATTAGCGTTATCCGCATTTGCAAGCACGGTTCTGAAAGCGTTAGCAAAGACGTAGTTAAAGCCGTAACCCATGCTGGCTCCGTCTTCCGTAGCCATAACGGGCGCGCAGGTAAGAAGCGCAAGCACGAGCATAGCGATTAAAGCCCAGCCAACGTTCATACAGCCGTTGATAAGCTTTGTTTTGTCGCCGAGATACTGCTGATAGTTAGCGGCGATTTTGCCGATAAAGTAAACGGCAAACAGAATTCCGACGATAATCAAGCCCGCCAAAGTAGCCGCGCCGTACTGGTTGATACCCATTACGTCCGAGCCGTCCTTGACGTATCTCAATGCAACGCTAAGAAGGATTGCCGCGTCTGCAAAGAAGAACAGGCAGGAGGTAATCGCAGTCTTTTCTAGGGTCGTCGGCTTTTTCATTGCGAACTGCTTAATCGACTTAACGATAAGCATAATGCCGCAGATAACGCCGGTGACAATACCCATCAACATCGCCATCATTATGTATGCGTCGAAAAGAATAGCACTCATATATCCGGCCATTGCCGACGTAGGAGCGTTTTCGCCCAGCTTTTCCAAAGCTTCGGCGTACTCGTTTATTTCGTCCGTAATGTTCGAAAGCATTAACGATTTGGTTGTCGTACCGCCAAACATGCTTACGCTGACCGACTGAACGCTTAAAAGACACATAAACAGTGCGGCAAGTATGCCCGCTACCGCAATTAAAATCGGAGTAATCTTACCGATTATCTGCTGCCACTTGGGCTTTTCCTCTGCTTTCGCTTCCGCCGCGGGCTGTGCCTCAGGCTGCGCCTCCGCCGTTGCAGGCTGTTCTGCCGCAGGCTGCTCGTAAGCAGGCTGCTCCGTCTGTACGGACTCGCCGCTGACCGACTCGTCACCCTTAAACGGGTCTTCGGGCTGCTGAGCGGGAGTTCCTTCCAAATCCATCTCGTCCATAGTTTTCTCCTTTAACTTTTATTTGTGCGTTATGAATTAACGCACAAAATGGGGTGCACCCCATTTATTTTATTGCTTAAAAAGCCGCAATATGCGACTTAACAGACAATATTATATATTATTTAACACCGTTAGTCAAGAAATATTATCATAATTATTTCACAATGCTTTCACATAAAAAGGGGCGGATAACAAATCCGCCCCGAAACTTTCCTCATCTTATTTTACAAACTTTAAAACTTCGTCGAACATTTTGTCCTTCGTGACCGTCGTTTTAAAGATTACCGGCTTGTCGCGCAAAGTGGCAAGGCTCTTGGGAATAGCCATAGCCGTCGCCGCGTGCAACCTCTTTATACCCTTGAAGCTGTCGCGGACGTCGTTGCCCGTCACCGCGTATAAGACGTCCTGCGGGAACTTGTAGGGGTTCGCCGTCGAAACGACTACCATTTTGGTCGTATCCTTCTTGTTCTTGTGCGCCCAGTCGTTGGCGACCTTCATTGCGCAACCCGTGTGCGTGTCCATCGTGTAGCCCGTGTCGCAGAATAAATCGTACACCGTTTCCACAACCTCGTCCTCGTCGGCAAAACCACCGTCGAAAATTTCGGCGATTGCCTTGCGCTCCTCTTCGGTAATTTCGTACACGCCCTCGTCTTTCAGCTTTTTCATACGCTCGGCGGTCACCTTGTAATCTCTGCCGCTCACCTCGAACAACAGTCTTTCGAGGTTGGACGAAACGAGAATATCCATCGAGGGCGACATAGTCTTATAGAACTCGCGGTGCACGTCGTATCTGCCCTTTGCAAGGAAGTCGGTCAAAACGTTGTTCATATTCGACGCGCAGTGCAGTCTGCGTACGGGCAAGCCCATGCGCTTTGCGTAATACGCGGCGAGAATATTGCCGAAGTTGCCCGTGGGCACGCAGAAATCTATCTCCTGCCCCATTTCGATTTGCTCGGACGAAACGAGGTCTAAATACGCCGAGAAATAGTAGGCAATCTGCGGCGCGAGCCTGCCGAAGTTTATCGAGTTAGCCGACGACAGCAATGTGTTGTGTTCCTTTAAAGCCGCCGCACATTCCTCGGAATTGAAAATGTTTTTAACCGCCGTCTGGCAGTCGTCGAAATTGCCCTTTACGGCAACGACGTTGACGTTCTTACCCTCCTGCGTGCACATCTGCAATTTCTGCATAGACGACACGCCGTCGTCGGGATAGAACACCATAATCTTGACGCCCTTTGCGTCCTTGAAGCCTTCGAGAGCCGCTTTGCCAGTGTCGCCCGAGGTCGCAACCAAAACGAGAATTTGCTCTTCGACGCCGCATATGTCGCACCCTTTGCGCAAAAGGTAGGGCAAAACGGTGAGCGCCATATCCTTGAAAGCGCACGTCGGACCGTGGAAGAGTTCGAGAACGTACACTCCGTCCTGAATTTTCACGAGCGGCGCGGGGTCGTCGCCTTCGAACTTTGAATAAGCCGCCTCGCACGCGGATAAAAGCTCCTTTTCGTCGTAGTCGTCAAGGTACTTGAAAAGCACTTTGGCGGCGCGCTCGGGATAGCTCATACCTATCATTTCGTCCATTTCTTCCGCGGAAACAGTCGGGAAATTTTCGGGCACGAACAGCCCTCCGTTATCAGACAATCCCTTAACGATTGCCTGCGCTCCGGTTACCTTTTCCCCGCCTCTCGTGCTTATGAATTTCATCGTGAATTCTCCTGAATTATAATAAACGGCGCCGCTTGTAAAAAGCGGCGCCGCTGTAAAATTTTAATTTACGCTCAGCAATACTTAGCGATAAAGTCGGGCAACTGCTCCTTCTCGCAGCTGCACGTTATCGTTATTACAAGTCCGCTCTGGTTTGAAATTTTGTCGAGCATATAGAAAGTAGCCGCAAGGTCTTTTAATTCCTTACCCGCAATTCTCGCAATGCCGTCTAAGTAAACGTATTCGATATCGTAATTACCCGCGATAACGCCCTTGACAAAGCCGCAAAGCGCGTCCTCGCCCGCAACGTTGTACTCGGTAACGTTAATGAACCTCACTGCGCGGATTACGTCGTGAACGTAACGGTCGGTATCGGTGATAAACACGCTCAGACCCTTCGCCGAAGCAGCGTTCGAGTTTGCAAGCTGAATTATCTGTTTGGTTTTGCCCGCGCCTTTAGGTCCGCAAATAATTTTAATCATTTATAGAAATCCTCCTTGAAAAGTTTATAAAAACTTTCTTTTATAATATTCTATCATAAATCGGGGGATTTTCAATACCTTTTTTAAAATTTCCGCCTTAAATTTTTGACTTTACTTCAACTGCGAGGCGAAATGCGCTATGCGGCGCAGACCTTCGAGCATCTCTTCCATAGAAAGCGCGTACGAAAGCCTAATCGCGTCGTCGTCGCCGAAGCATATGCCGGGGGTTGCCGCCACCTTTTCGTGGGTTAAAAGCATATCGCAAAGGTGCAGACTGTCGTGTACCTTTTCGCCGTTGTACGACTTGCCGTACAGATTGTAGCAAAGAAGCATTACGTAGAACGCGCCGTCGGGCTTTACGTAGTCGAAGCCTAAGGACTTCATTTCTTCGAGCACTTCCAGCATCTTTTCGCGGCGCTCGCCGAACGCCTTAATCATATCGTGCATAGGCTGCTGGTCGCCGTCGAGTGCGGCAATCGTAGCGTACTGCGTCATAGTGTTTACGTTCGAGGTCGAATGGCTCTGGAAGGACGCGATAGCCTTTGCAATGGGCAGGGGCGCGGCAAGGTAGCCCAAGCGCCAGCCCGTCATTGCAAACGACTTGGATACGCCGTTTATAACAATCGTGTTCTCCTTCATTTCGGGGGAAACCGCCGCAATCGAGAAGTGCGTTTCGCCGCCGTAAATGAGCTTTTCGTAAATCTCGTCGGCGAGCACTATGAGGTTATGCTTTAAGCAGACCTCGGCAATGTCGCGGATTTCGCTTTCGGTGTAGACCGCGCCCGTGGGATTGCAGGGGCTGTTAAATATGAGCATTTTGGTCTTGGGCGTAATCATCGCCTCGATTTGCGCCGCCGTAACCTTGTAGCCGTGGCGGGGAGTTGCGTATATGTACACGGGCACGCCGCCGCAGCTCTTGATAACCTCGGGGTACGTCAGCCAGTAGGGCTTGGGGATAAGCACTTCGTCGCCCTCTTCTATCGTTGCGAATACCGCGTTGAAAATGGAGTGCTTTGCACCGTTGGACACGATAATCTGCGCGGGCTCGTAGTCGAGATTATTCTCTTCTTTGAGCTTTTTGCAGATACTCTTTTTGAGCGCGGGCAGACCCGCCGCCGCAACGTACTTGGTTTTGCCCTCGTCGAGCGCCTTTTTAGCCGCCGCGACGATGTGCGCGGGAGTATCGAAGTCGGGTTCGCCGACGCCGAAGGAAATTACCTTTTCGCCCGCCGCTTTCAGCTCGTTAGCCTTTGCGGAAATCGCAAGGGTCATCGAGGGAGCTATTTCGGAAATTCGTTTAGAAAGTTTAATCATATGCAAACACTCTCCTATTTTATTCACACATTATTATACATATAAACTGTCAATTTGGCAAGCGCAAGAAAAAAATTTTATAATTATACAATTTTTGATAATAATTTTCCGTATTTTATAAATAATTACAAACACCCGCCAAGTTGTCCGCGCGTCAGAAGCAAACAAGACAAGGCGCGCGAGCACCGACCGCGGGGAGTGTACAAAGACGTACACGACCAAGGCGGCGCGGAGCGCAACGCTGTATTGTGCCGCTTATGACGCGCGAAATGTAAAAGGCGCAGCCCTTACGGACTGCGCCTTTTACATTATGTTGGAGTGTTTGTGTATGCTTAATTATTGTCTTTCTTCTTTTCGCCGTCTTTACAGTGGCACGCGTGGGCACAACCTTCGCATCCGCAACCGCATCCCCCGCCCTTGTGCGTAACCTTTTTGTATATGATTACGCCCACGACGGAAAAGAACGCCACAGCCACCAAACAGATTACAATTATATCGAAAGCCCCCATATTATGCCTCGTTTAACCTACTTTTTCGTCTTTTTTCTTTCTTTTGAAAATCTTTAAGATATCAAACTTTCCGATATTTCTTAAAACTATGAAAGTTACGACAGCCGCAATCACCGCCAGCCAGATAAACGCCGTCCACCACCAGCTGAGAACCGTGTAAACGAGAGCCGATACGAGATAGCTGGTTACAACCCAGAAAAGCACCGTCCACTTGAACTTACCCTTGGGCAGTTCGCCTTTTGCCGTTGCGCAAGCCGCAAAGCAGGGAATTGTAGTCATATTGAAAATGATAAACGCTATAACCGCCTGCCAGGTAATGCCCGTGCCGCCTATCATTGCGACCGCCGTTGCAACCTCGTCCGCTTCCCAGTCGATATACTGACCCGCGACAACCGCCGCCAGTGCGCCGAAAGTTGCGATAACGTTTTCCTTTGCAACAAGTCCCGTAATAGCCGCAACCGCGAATACCCAACCGAACGCTTTACCGAGCTGCGAGCCGAAGCCGAGCGGCGTGAATATGGGCTGAACAAACATACCGATACTGCCAAGTATGGATTCGTTCGTCCTTACGTTTACAAGTCCCTCTATCTCCGCAAGCGATTCCCATCTTACGGGATCGGCTTCAAACAGTTCCTGCGCGTCCTGAAGAAGGAACTCCCAACTCCAGGAGAACGATTGCAACAGCCAGATAATTACAGTAGAAGCAAAGATAATAGTAAACGCTTTCTTGACGAAGTGCTTGGTCTTATCCCAAAGGTGAAGCATAAGGTTCTTGAAGCCGGGCACGTGATATGCGGGAAGCTCCATAATGAACGGAGGCGTTTCGCCTTTAAGAGTAGTATTTCTCATTATAAGCACCGCACATATTGCCGTGACAATGCCCACTATGTACATTGCGAAAGTTATCGCATCGACGTTGCCCGCGCCGAATACCGCAAGTATGCCGCCTGCCATTGCAGTAAGAATGGGCAACTTCGCACCGCACGAGAAGAATGGAATTACTCTTACCGTAGCCGTACGCTCCTTTTCGTCGGCAAGCGTACGCGTGTTTATCATTGCGGGGAGCGAACAGCCGAAGCCCATAATCATAGGCATAAACGCTCTGCCCGAAAGCCCGAAGCGGCGGAATATTCTGTCGAGAACGAACGCCACACGCGCCATATAGCCGGTGTCTTCCAAAATAGAGAAGAACAGGAACAGCGTAAGTATCTGCGGAAGGAAGCCGAGCACTGCGAATATGCCGCCGAGCACTGCGTCCACAACCAGACTTTCAACCCAAGGAGCGCCGTGGCAAACGCCTATAAACAAGCTCATACCTTCGGATATGTAGTCGAGAATAAAGTTCAGCAAGTTTGTAAGTATTACGCCCGGAGAGAACACCGCACCGTCGTAAATACAAGCTAAAAGTTTGGTACCGAAGTTCTCTTCCCAACCTAAACCGCCCTCTTCAACGGGGTCGAACAGCGTGGGCATCCAGCCCTGACTTTCGGTGAAACCGTTTAAATAGAACAGATTTTCCGAGAAAGTCAAATGGAAAATGAAGAACAGAATTACTATGAAAATGGGAATTGCCCAAATTCTGTGCGTGAGCACCTTGTCGATTTTGTCCGACTTGGTCAGCACTTCCTTCTTGCTCTTCGCCTTTGCGGACGAGAAATTCGCCGATATGTATTTATATCTTTCGTCGGCAATCACCGCTTCGAGGTCGTCGCCCGCGGCAATCTCCGCAAGCACCTCCTTCGCGCCCTTGTGTCCGAGTTCTATCTCGTCGTTTTCGAGCATTTTAACCGCGTGGAACAAGGGGCTTGCCACCTCTTCCTGCGCGAAGAACTGACGCGCACGCTCGATTTTACCCGTAAGCTCGCCGCCCAAAACGGTCGCACCCTTTCTCTCCGAGGACATAGCCGCGGCTTTATCCATCAGCTCTTTAATACCCGTCTTTCTCAATGCCGAAATCGCAACGACGGGAACGCCGACCGCCTTTTCGAGCGCCTTGACGTCTATCTTGTCGCCCGACTTTTCCACCTCGTCCATCATGTTGAGGGCGATTATTACGGGAACGTCCATTTCGAGTATCTGCGTAGTGAGATACAGGTTACGCTCCAAGTTTGTCGCGTCGACGATATTTATTATGCCGTCGGGCTTTTCGTCTAATATATAGTTGCGCGAAATAACCTCTTCGGGGGTGTAGGGCGACAGAGAGTATATGCCGGGCAAATCGATTATTTCAATCTTTTCCGCGCCTCCCTTATACACGCCCTCGCGCTTGTCAACCGTTACGCCCGGCCAGTTGCCTACGTGCGCCGTAGAACCCGTCAGTGCGTTGAATAGCGTCGTCTTGCCACAGTTGGGGTTGCCTGCCAAAGCAAAAGTCTTCATTTGACATCCACCTCCACACAAGCCGCCTCCACCTTACGCAAGGTGAGTTCGTATCCGCGCACGGTCACTTCGATAGGGTCGCCGAGCGGCGCTTTTTTGCGCATCTTGACCTCCGCCTGCGGAGTTACGCCCATATCGAAAAGCCTGCGGCGGATTCTGCCTTCGCCGTTTACCTTAGTGATAACACCGCTTTCACCCACGGCAAAATCGCTTAGTAACTTCGTCATATATGCCTCCATAAAAAATCAGTCGTAAAAAAACTGTCGGTAATTCAGGCTACCAATATCTTGCGGGCAAGGGTGCCGTCGAGGCATAAGCGCCCCTCCTTGACGATAACTATCACGCCGTTCCCGCTCGACGATAAAAGCGTGATTTTACTACCCTCGGCTATTCCGATTTCACGCAGATGCTTCCTGCTCTTATCGTCCGCCGAAATTCTTTTGATTTCCATTTCCCTGTCCACGGGAGCCATTACCAACGGCATACACACACTCCTATTATAAAACTTAACCTCGGTTAAGCAATGATATTATATATTTAAAATATGTATATGTCAACAAAAAATTAACCACAGTTAAGAAATTTTTAAAAAATTTTACGGCGAAATGAAAAGCCCGCGGCGCAGTGCGCCGCGGGCTGATATAAACCTTTATATCAGTACTTGGTTATTCTTACCGACTTAACGATAATCGGTTTCTTTGTTATTCTGTAGGTATCCTGATTTTTATTGCTACCTAAAATTTCGTCGTAGTTATCGACGTAAACGCTCACGTCCTCGTAGTCGTAACTCTTGGTAACCGCCGACCTCAGATTTTTCAGGGTGTCGGTGTTGTTCAGCGTTGCGAAAATGCAGTGAGTGCTGTCCGACGACGTGGACGTGCCCGTCTGAATAGAGAACAGGCTGGTCGCACTGTTGTAGCGGTACTCGCCCATAACGCCGAGGTCGGAGCCCGACTTGTCGAGATAGACGTGCTTTTTACCCGCTTTGTCGCTGATGGTCGTGTAGTAGAATTTGAGTGCGCCGTATTCGTTTCTCAACGCGCCGTTCTCGATTTTGTGCTGGTTGCTCGAAAACTCGCCGATAAGCGTTCTGTACGGGTCGGCAAGCTTGCCGTCGCGCAAATCGCCGTAAACCGACGGAGTGATTTTATTGTTCGCGGGGTCAGCCAAATCGTAGTATTCCCTTTCCTTCGACGAATTTTCCAGATACTCCAAAAGGCTATCGTTATTATAAGCCCAGCTGTACGAGGTCTCGTCGTTCTCGTCCTCGCCCGCTACGTAATTATAGCCGCCGCCGTACCAGTTGGAAGTCTGGTAGTTGTGAATAATCGTGTTGTCGTAGAAACGGTTGTCCGCAAGCTCTATGAAATGCTGCACCGTCTGCGGATACATATTGCGGTACATAGTATATTCGAGGACGTAGCTTACGCCGTCGTACTCGATTGTAATTTCAGCCTCGGCGTGTCCGTTGTTGCAGCCCGTCATGGTCGCCGACACGGCAAAAGCCGCGCCCGCAAGCGCCAACGTACATATTACCCGACCTAATCTTTTTAACTTCATCTTTATTACCTATAAATATAGATTGATACCTATACCCAATTATTTTAATCGTTCAATATGCCGCAAGTCAAGCAATTTTACAGGCAATCAAGCACAAAAAAGCCCGCAAATTACTCTGCGGGCTCTTTTACTCGTAATTTTTTTATTGAAATTACTCAGCGACAACGGTTGCGCCTGCTGCTTTGAGGTCGGCAACAATCTTATCAGCCTCTTCCTTGGGTACGTTCTCTTTAAGAACGCCGCCCTTTTCAACAGCCTGCTTAGCCTCAACAAGACCAAGACCGGTGAATGCACGAACGACCTTGATAACGTCGATCTTCTTAGCGCCTGCGTCCTTAAGAACGATGTTGAACTCGGTCTTCTCTTCAACAGCCGCTGCGGGAGCCGCTGCGCCTGCTGCGGGAGCTGCCGCTACTGCTACGGGAGCTGCTGCGGATACGCCGAACTCCTCTTCAAGTGCCTTTACGAGCTCGTTGAGCTCCAAAACCGTCATGCTCTTAACTTCTTCGATAAACTTTTTAACGTCTGCCATTGTTTTATAAACTCCTTAAGAATAATTTTAATTTAGTATTTTTTTGCGCTTAATTTAAGGTTGCGCACCCTTTCGCGCCGATTAAAGGCTACGGCGCAGCCCTGTCCGAGGCGTGTTAAGCCTCTTTGCTCTTTGCAACCTGATCGAGAACGCGAACGATACCCGACAGAAGGTTGTTGAGCACGCCTGCAAAGTTTGCGATGGGCGCCTGCATGGAGCCGAGCATCTTTGCAATGAGTTCCTCTTTCGAAGGCATAGACGCGAGCGCCTTGATGCCGTTCTTGTCCACGTACGCATTGTCTACGAACGCGCTTTTCAAAACTATTTTATCCGCATAGTCCTTAGCCGCGGCAACCATAACCTTGGCTGCGCTCGTTTCGTCGCCTGCAAAAGCGACTGCCGTAGGACCGTTCAGATCGCCGTCAAACTGGTTGTAGCCGAGCTCGTTGAGAGCTTTTCTGAGCAACGTGTTTTTGTAAACCTTGTACTCGCAACCCGCCTGTCTGCACTTTCTTCTGAGTTCCGAAACTTCCGCAACGGTGAGCTTGTTGTAGTCGACGAAAATCACGGATTTGCTCTCTTTGATTTTCTCGACGATTTCCTGCGCTACCGCCTTTTTAGCTTCCTGATTAGCCGATAATTTCTTTTCTTCTTTTTCAAGTGCCAAAACCATTTACCTCCTGTATTATTTTCAATAAAAAAACCTTACACCGCAAAGGCATAAGGCAAGTAATTACAATAATATAATTAAAAAGCTTTGTACCTCGGCAAGAAATTAAGCGGTAATCGCACTTGCTGTCTGCGGTAAATTCAATTTTTACGTTAATGATTATAAAGGCTTGTACTATTGCTGTCAAGCGATTTTGACAGCGTAAAATCAAAAATTTTACTTTTTATAAAACGTCAGTGTTAAATTTGGATTTACGACTTTTTGTTCGCCCGTAGGCTTGTAGCCTGACTTTTCGTACAGTCGGCACGTCGCCGTTTCTTGCAAGACCGTATCTAATTCCCAGCCGTTATCGCCGTGAATTTTTTCGGCTTCCTCTATTGCGGAGGTTGCAAAGCCGCGATTTCTGTATTCGGGAAGAATAAACAGCGGAGATAGAATTTTGCGCGAGCCGTCTTTTTTATCTACAACTCTTATTGCACCGACTATTACGCCGTCCGCACAGATAAAGTAGAAATATGTAAACGGCTGACTTAGGCGGTGTTGCGTTTTCGAAAGCGGTTCGGCGGCGGGACTTGTGTCGTAATCGCGGTACTTTTCGAGCATCTCGGCAAACGCTTGCTTTTGCATATTCCAGATTATTTCCGCGTCGGATATCCCCGCACGCACCAAAGTAATTTCCACGATTGCCCCCCCGAGAGACGTTTTTGATATTATAATATTTTTCGTCAATAAAATCAACCGCAAAAATTTTGAATTAAAAAAATTAAAAAGGCGCGTAAAATTGCTTGAAATTTTGTGCGGGGTTATATATAATGATTGAGTAAACTGAATATTGGGGTGTCGCCAAGCGGTAAGGCAACGGACTCTGACTCCGTCATTCGTT
>CAMWWH010000024.1 GCA_947177975.1 uncultured Clostridia bacterium
AAGCTGACGCCATACCGCTAGGCGACGCCTGCATTACGTTATTTACTATACCACATTATATTTGAAAAGAAAAGCAAAATTGCGTAGTCTGTTGTATTTTTATGTTTAAAAGCTTTCGCTAATGGTAAAAACATATGCGGAGGACAAACTATGAACCCTATAAAAGAAAAAAGCAAAAGCTTGCAAAACAACTTTTTACCTTTAAGAAAAATGTATCCTAAAAGCTATAACAAGGACAAGGTTTCCCCCTACACCAAGACCCGCGTAATACTTATGAACGGCACGGAATTCGAATCGCAATGGTTTATGCACCAGTTTGCACGTCACTGCGACGAGCCCGAAATTTTGCAGACTCTCGCCGTAGTGCGCAGACAGGAACAGCAGCAGCAAAAACGTATAAGCTGTTTAAAGCCCATGAACGAAAGTATTTTGGAAACAACCATTGCTTACGAGCAGCTTGCAATCGATTTGACTGCTACTCTTGCCCGCAACGAGAAGGACGAAAACAATATCAAAGCTTTGAACTTTGCGCTCTTGGAGGACTTCGACCACCTCTACCGTTACGCAAATCTTTTGAAGATGGATAAAGGCATAGAAGCGGACGTTCTCGTCGGCAGAAAGACTGAAATAATGCCCGGTCGACCCACCGTTGCCGAGCACCGCTATCCCTCCGACGATTTGAAGCCGCATATGGTTGCCAAAGATGCCGACTTATACACAAAGTTAGTCGCTTCCACCATCACCGCCGCAGAACAGCAGACGATGAATTATTATATGAACATTGCGCAGTGGTACAAAAACGACCTCGGCAGAAAGCTGTACGCAGAAATTGCAATGATTGAGGAAGCGCACGTTACGCAGTACGAGAGCCTTAAAGACCCGAATATGAGCTGGCTCGAACAGTGGGTTATGCACGAATACACCGAGTGCTGGCTGTACTACTCGGCTATGCAGGACGAAACGGACGAAAGCATAAAAAAGATTTGGTCGGAACACTACAAGATGGAAGTTTCGCACCTTAAAGCCGCAGTTAAGCTGTTAAAGAAGTACGAAAACAAAACTTTCGAAAGCGTTTGCGGCAACGGCGAGTTCCCCAAGCTGTTAAAGCACGGTCAAAATAAGGACTACGTAAGACGTGTTCTCGGCAGTACGGTTACGCTTACGGCGGATAACCTCGACTACCGCGATATCGAGAAAATACCCGACGACCACAAGTATTTCGATTATCAGAAATATATGGGCACTCCCGACAGAAACCCCTCTCACCTCGTCATAGAAAAGGCTATAAAGAAATGGGGCAAGGACTACCGCTATCAGGACAGCGAGCACCCCGTTAAATCCCTGCGCGACCGCAAGAAAGACAACGTTGATATTGCAAGAACCAAATAAATTTCAAATCTCCGAAGTAAAATTACTTCGGAGATTTTTTGTTTACATTAACAAATGCCTTTAACTCTTTAAACATAACCTTTTCGCCCTTTTCGGCGAGCAAGGTTAAAAAATATTGGAGGTTTTCAGCGGTTTTATGATGCATTACAATCATATCTTTACGCTTTAAAAAATATTCAAGCGGGCATCTGTCGGTATAATTTTTGCCGTTGTACACTTTACTTGCGGCAATCCTGTCGCAGACCATTTCGGCAAAATACTTTGCGGGCATTTCCACACTCACGGGCACGCCGTCCTTTCCGACGTCCGTCCAGTACTCGAAGTGGTGTTTGTTTCTGCCCTTGTGGTGCAGCCACGCCGCGGAATATCCGAAAATCTCCCTTTCCCTTGCCTGCGGACTGCGGTCGCCCTGATAATATTTAGCTCCCCGCCAAAATTCCTTTGCCGAAAACTTGGATAAATCGTGCGTTAAGCCCTGCCAGATAAGCCCCGCTTTAAAACAGTTTTTGCGCACCTGTCGGCGATGCTTACACACGGTGTGTAAATGTTTGAAAAAGTGCATAAGTTAAATTTCCAATGAAAGCCCGTCGTATGCGGCTATTACGGGATATCGCTTTTCTATTTCGGAAAGCTTTTCCCGAGACGGTTGTGCGTTATGAGAAAAATGCGTAATCACGCATTTCGTATTCTTATCCGATACACCCGCTCTGTCCAGCCGCTCTTTTATCGCCAGATTATCGGCAATGCACATATGGCGCGTACCCGCCTTAGGTTGCGCGTCAAGAAAAGTGCAATCAAAAGTGATAATATTTGCATGCGCTCTGTTTTCGACAAGAAAATCAATTGCGCCGTCGGAAAGCGCACCGGTATCGCACAGGTGCAGATAGCCTTTGCCCTGCTTTTCAACATAGTACAAAAGCGCTTCCTCCGTCGTGCCGTGCTGTGCGGGCAAGCTCAGAACGCGGTAATCTCCCATTGCAAAGGATTGAAATGCCCCGACAGTTTTAACTTCGATATTTTCCGAGACTTCCGTCTTCATTTCGCGGCGGGTGCACTCGGCAAATACCTTTTTTACCTCGTCGTTGCCTATTATAGTAAGTTTATCAGCATTAAGCGTCGCATACTTATAGCCGCGCAGAATAAAATCGTGCGCGTAAAAATGGTCCATATGCGAGTGAGTGACTAAAACGTATTTCAGCGCAGACAAATCCACCCCGAGTCTGAGCGAGTGCGCGTAAGCCTCGGGCGGAAAATCTACCGATAAATCGTCGTCTATTAACACCTGCGAGCGCGTACGGAATTCAGCCGCACCCGCCGCACGCATTTTTTTGCAGAAAGCACAGTTGCAGAACATTGCGGGAACTCCCTCCGCCGCACCCGTGCCGAGATAAGTTATTTTCATAAAAGCGATACAGGGCGATATACTCGCCCTGCCTTTTGTTTATATTTCTAAAATTATCGAAACCGGTCCGTCGTTGTACTGTTCGATTTTCATATCAGCGCCGAAAACGCCCAGCTTCACGGTTAAGCCGTGACCGCGCAGTTTGTCGGCACACAGTTCGTATAACGCTTTCGCGCGTTCAGGCTGTTCGGCATTCGAAAAACTCGGGCGGTTGCCGTGCGAACAGTCGCCGCACAGAGTGAACTGCGATACAAGCAAAACCTGCCCGCCTACGTCTTTGACCGACAAGTTCATTTTGCCGTTACCGTCCTCGAATATGCGCAGGTATGCGATTTTGTACGCAATGCGCTCGGACTGCTCCTCCGTATCGCCCTGCTTAACTCCGAGAAAGGCAACCAAGCCGAAATCGATTGACGAAACGAGTTTTCCGTCAACGGACAGCGACGTTTGCTTCACGCGTTGTACGACAGCCTTCATAGGTAAAACTTATTTGCCTACTCTCGACATATACTCGCCGCTGCGGGTATCGATACGGATAATCTCGCCCTCTTCGACGAACATAGGCACCTGAACGGTTGCGCCCGTTTCAACGGTTGCGTTCTTCATTGCGTTGGTTGCGGTGTTGCCCTTAACGCCCGGCTCGCACTCGATTACTTTGAGCTCGACGAAGTTTTCGGGTTCAACCGAGAACGCCGTGCCGTGAAGGAATTTGATGGTTACAACGTCGTTTTCCTTGATATATTTGAGCGCGTCCTCAACCTGATCGTAGTTGAGCGTAATCATTTCGAAGGAATCGGGGTCCATGAAATAATAGAACTCGCCGTCGGTATAGGAATAGCTCATCTTTCTGGTTTCAACCTGAGCCGTTTCGAGCTTTGCCGTGGGGTTGAAAGTGATATCCGAAAGAACCTGTCCCGTTACCACGTTTTTCAACGTCGTTCTGACGAACGCTGCGCCCTTACCGGGTTTTACGTGCTGGAATTCGGTTACGGTGTAAACGCCCTTGCCGTTATATTCGAACGTCGTGCCCTTTCTGATGTCGCCTGCTAAAATCGATGCCATATATATTTTCTCCTTATAATTTACAAAATTTATTACCGCTTATAACACGGTTAGTTTTTTATCCGAATCCGTTAAGCTTACCACTTTGTCGTTTGCAAGCGTAACGGTGTCCTCTATCCTTATTCCCAACTTGCCCGCAATATATATGCCCGGTTCGTCGGAAAAGACCATTCCGTTAGAAAATACACTCTCGTCCGTAGGCGTAAGGTTGGGACTTTCGTGTATATTTACGCCCAAACTGTGACCGAGCGAATGCGAAAAATACTGAGCTAAGCCGTATTTTCCAAGATAATCCCTTGCAATAGCGTCGCCCTGCTTGCCCGTCATTCCCGCCGTGAACTGCTCTTTTACGAGCATATGCGCCGTCAAAACTTTTTCGTACAGCTCCTTGAACTCGCCGTGTTTTTTATCGTCGCCGAAAAGGAACGTGCGCGTACAGTCCGAACAGTATCCGTTGATTTTACACCCGAAATCGATCAGCACTGCGTCGCCGAACTTCAATTTCGTGTCGCCCGTTTCGTGGTGCGGAACGCTTGCATTTGCGCCGAACGCGCATATGGTTGCAAAGCTTGTGCCGCTTGCCCCGTGTTTGCGCATAAGATATTCCAATAAAGCCGCAACCTCGTTTTCGCTCATGCCCTCTTTGATTTGCGGTAACAAGTCGCAAAACGCTTTGTCGGTTGCCTTGCATGCAAGCTTTATATTTGCTATCTCCGCCTCTGTCTTTACAGCCATCGCCGACTTAAATGCCGCCGCGCTGTCAAGTAGCTCGTACCCCGCAGATACGTACGCCTTGTAGTCGTTTGCGGTTATCCTGTCGAAGGGCACTGCCAGACTTTTATACCCTTTTAATAGGTCGGAAAGCTTAGTTCCGCGCGGATACTCCGCAACGGCTATCCCGCTGTTTTCAAGCGATTTTTTTGCCGCCTCTAAATATCTTGCGTCGGTATACAAAGTGACGCTTTTATCGTCGGCAACAACTACGCCGAACGAACTCTGAAAGCCCGTAAGATAAAATCTCAAATCGTCTTGCGTGGTCACGAGAGCTTCCGCTCCCGACGCTTTCAGAATATTTTTAATAGTATTATTTACCATATTATTTTACCAAAATTATTTTTGTATGTCAATACTATTGTATATTTCTTTCATTTTTGCGGCGTCCTCAGCCTGCGTACCGTCCGACTCGCACACAATGTACGGCTCTAACTTCAATTGCTTTAAAGCGACAGCCAAGGGCGCAAATTCGGGGCCGTACACATTGTCGGAAAAGGTTAAGTGTTTTACCTCGCCCTTTGCGCTGTACATTATCTTTGAAAAATGCACGTGAAAGTGTTTAACCCTTTCGTAACCGAGCTCGTCAATCATAAATTCAAGGCGCAGTCTATAGTCCTGAGAAGTCTGCAAACTGCCCTGCTCGCGGGCGTTTAAGTGTCCGAAATCGATTGCCGGCAAATAGATTTTATCTATCTTACAAAATTCCACGACCTCTTCGAGCGTTCCTATCTGCGCGAGCTTGCCCATCGTTTCGGGGCAGAAATATAAATCCTCGTAGCCGTTCAGATAGACGAAATCGCGCAACGTTTTAAGCCTTTCGCACGTGAGAGCAACCGCCTGTTCGCGTGTGAGTTTACCTTGCGAAGCAGGATGAAAGACAAGTCTCTTTCCCCCGAATAGCTTTAAAAACTTCGCGCTTTCCAGTACGTAATTGTACGACTTCTGCGCCGACTCGTCGGAAGGATTGGCAAAATTGATGAAATAAGGAGCGTGAACGCTTATTTCTTTGCCGCTCGACGCGAAAGTCTCGCCTATTTCAACAGCCTTTGCCTCGGAAATAGTAACTCCTCTGCCGAATGAATACTCAAAACATTCGAGTCCGAATTTGTCGAGGTATTCGGGCGCTTGCACAGTATGCTTATAGCCCATTGCGTAAAAGCTTTGGCTGTTTCCGCTCGGTCCGAACTTAATCAATTTTCTTCTCCGTCGCCGTCGTCCGTGCTCTCCGTTTCTTCAGATTGCGCTTCCTCTTCCGCAAGCTCGTCGCTTACAGCTATTTCTTCGCCCTCGCTGTAATCCATATCTTCATCGCCGCTTTGTTCAGACAAAACCTCTTCAACGACCTCTTCAACAGGTTGTTCGGGTTCCTCTTCTTGTTCCTCAACGACCTCTTCGGTGATTTCTTCGGGCTGTTCTTCTTCAAAAACCTCATCGACGGGCTGTACGGGTTCTTCCGACGGTTCTTCGGTTATAGGGTCTTCGTCTACAGCTTCAAAAGTATCGTCTGAAGCGTCCTCAGCAAAATTGTCTAAGCCTTCTTCAACCGTTTCTTCGGGTTGCTCTTCTGCAACAATCTCTTCAACTATCTCTTCGGGTTGCTCCTCTTCAACAACTTCTTCAACCGTTTCTTCGGGCTGTTCCTCTGCAACAACCTCTTCAACCGTTTCTTCGGGCTGTTCTTCTTCAAAAACCTCTTCAACTATCTCTTCGGGCTGTTCTTCTGCAACAATCTCTTCAACCGTTTCCTCGGGCTGCTCTTCTTCCAAAACCTCTTCTACAGTCTCTTCGGGCTGTTCCTCTGCAACAACTTCTTCAACTATCTCTTCAGGCTGTTCTTCTACAACAACCTCTTCGACTGTTTCTTCGGGCTGTTCCTCTTCCAAAACCTCTTCGACCGTTTCTTCCGTAACAACTTCTTCAACTGCAACGGGCGCTTCCTCAGAAGCAGTAACCGCAGGCTCGGATTCAGCCACCGCAAGTTCGTCGGTGACAGTAAGCAAATCGTTTTGCAACTGGCCGCTCAGCTCTTCAGCCGAATCGAACTGCTCGATATCGCGGATATAGTCTACAAATCTGACTGTTAAAATCTGTCCGTACAAATCGCCGCTGAAGCCTTCGAGATAAACTTCCAAAGCAACGCGCTCGTCGCCGAACGTCGGACAGTTGCCGAAATTGGCTATTCCTTGATAATCGGTCTCGCCAACCGTACACTTAACGCTGTAAACGCCGTGCTTTAAGGGGTGTTTCCACTCGGGATAAACGATATTTACGGTGGGGAAGCCGACGACCGAAGTGCCTCTGCCCTCGCCTTTGACAACCTCGCCGCTGACCGAAAATTCCGCGCCCAAAAGCTCGTTCGCTTTTGCAACGTTACCCTCATCAAGGCACGACTTTATAAGCGTGGTGCTTATTTTTTCGCCATTTAAATCCACGTCCTTGACGGGCATATACCACACGCCGTTATCTTCGTCCTCGGCGTAGTTTTTTAGCGTGGACGACTTGCCCTTTGCCTTAGCGCCGAAACGGAAGTCCTTACCGCTCATATACGCTTTAACGTTGATTTTGTCCTCGACCGCGTGCAGGAAGTCGAGCGGGTCGATCGCTTTGAACTCTTCGTTAAAATCGACGGCAAGTACGAATTTAACGTTGTACTGCTCTAAAAAAGCACATCTCTCTTCAAAGGAGTACACGAGCTTGCCGCTCTTGCCCTCTCTGAACATCATTACACCCAAATCCAAGCCGTTAATTTTAGCCTGCAATTTGGCTTTCTTTAACAGCTCTCTGTGACCCGCGTGTATCGCGTCGAAGCAACCCAGCACAACCAGTGCGGGAAACTCGTATTCGCCTTTACCGTATTCGATTATTTCTAACATAATTTTGTCCTCACCTTTAAGATGCCGCCTCTGACGGAGGCAATTCCGTAAAAGTTACGTTCTTCGTTATATAATTTATAGTCGCCGTCGCCGTATTCGCACTGCAACGGTACGCCGTTGAAAACCTTTTTGGCTTCACGCCCCTGCACGTAAATGCTGTCGTAGGGCAACACGCTGTCGCACGGAATAAGATAATCCTGAAAATTTTCCGCAGTCAATCCGCTTGTACGGACGCTGTTTTCTATCGTAAATATTCCGCTTTTAGTTCGGGTAAGCGCGCTCATAGCCGCGAAAGTGCCAAGGCTTTTTGCCATATCGCGGGCTATCGAACGTATATACGTTCCTCCGCCGCACTCTATTTCAAACACAAACTCGTTGCCGTTCTGCCTACTTAACAGCTTTATTTGTTCGATAAGTACTTTCTTGGGAGGCAACTCGAATTCTACGCCGCTGCGGGCAAGCTCGTAGCCTCTCTTTCCGTTGACGTTCTTTGCACTGTATTTTGGCGGCACCTGCATAACCTCGCCGACAAGCGACGGTATAACCGCGCGGATTTCCACTTCGGAGGGCACTCTGCCGCCGTCCTTTATAACGCTTCCCGTGGTGTCGAGAGTGTCGTAATCTTCGCCGAATCGGAAAGTTGCGACGTACGTCTTTTTCTTTTGCAAAAAGTAGTCGAACAGCCGCGCCGCGTTGCCGACAGCCACGGGCAATACTCCGTCCGCCATGGGGTCGAGCGTGCCCATATGCCCGCAAGGCGTGTGCGAGAGCTTTTTAATTACGGCTACCTCTTTGGCGGAGCTTGCGCCCGCCGCCTTATTAACGTTTATAAATCCCGTCATAACTGCTTATACACAGCGTTAGTAAGTCTTTCGATGACCTCTTCGTACTCGCCGTTGAGCATACAGCCGCTTGCAAGCATATGCCCGCCGCCGCCGAAACGGTCGGCAACCGCATTGACGTTTACTCTTCTGCTTCTCAGCGACGCTTTATACTGGTTCTTTCTGACTTCCATCAGAGCAATGGAAACTTCTACTCCGTCAATCGACAGCGGGAAGTCCACAAACCCTTCGGTGTGGCTCTTGTCCGTACCCGTATCTTCCAAGTCCTTCTGCGTTACGGTAATGAACGCAAGCTTGTCTTCGAGCTCGAAACGCATACTGTTTAAAACCCTTACGTACAAAGCGGCGCGCGCCTTTGTCTGGCGGGTGAACATTTCATACCCGATACTGCATATGTCTGCGCCACATTCCTTGAGCTTTGCCGCAACCGAAAAGGTCTTTGCGCTTACGTCGCGGTGAGAAAAATTGCCGCTGTCAGTAAGCAAGCCGAGAGCCAACAAATCGGCGATTTCCTTTGTAATTTCAAAGCCCGCCGCTTCTAATATTTCGGGCATAATCTCACACGTTGCCGTGCTGTCGGGCAAAACGTAGTTGTACTTTGCATACCGCGGATTTGAAATGTGATGGTCAATATTTAAAGTCTTGCCCTTAAAAGCGCAGAACTGCGCCGAAAAATCGCCTATGCGCGTAACGTCGGCACTGTCCACGACTATGAATAAGTCAAGTTCTTTCAAATCCACGGGCAGACTCTGGTGAGTACGCTCCATTGCGGGAAACAGGCAGAGCCTTTCGGGCGGCTTATCCTCGCACAGCATGTACACGGTTTTACCCGCGTTTTCAAGCGCGCGGGTTAACGCAAGTCCGCTGCCTATCGCGTCGCCGTCGGGGCGCACGTGACAGCACACCGCCGCCGTTTTGCAGTTTTTAAGTAATGCGGCGACTTCCGCCAAGCTGTTATTCGTCATTGCCGTCCTCTATCTTTTTGAGTAGTCTGTCGATTTTATCGCCGTATTCCATACTGTCGTCTAAAATAAATCTCAGTTCGGGTACGGTTCTTATTCTTAAAACCTGCGAAAGCGCGTGACGGATATATCCCGCGTTTGCAACTATCGTATCGAACGTTGAGCGTTTTTTCTCGGCGTTTGTATCGTAAATGCTGATATACACCTTACAGCTCTTCAAATCGGGCGCAACGTCGGCACTGATAACGCTGATTATTGCGCTCATATTAGGCTCTCTGTTCCTTAAATCGTTCGAGATAACGTTATAAATCTCTTCGCGGAACTGGCTTGACAGCCTTTCCCCTCTCAATCCTTTCATATATCCTCTTACTTAGCGGTGATTTCCTCGATAGTATAGCACTCGATTATATCGCCCACCTTGATATCGTTAAAGCCTTCGATTGCGCAACCGCATTCGTAGTTGTACGCGACTTCTTTAACGTCGTCCTTAAATCTCTTCAACTGCTTTACGTTGCCTTCGACAATCAATACGTCGTCGCGGTAAATTCTCAGTTTTCCGCCGCGGATAATCTTGCCCTCGGTAACGTAGCAGCCCGCAACCGTGCCGACGCCCGTAATTCTGAACGTCTGACGCACCTCGCACTTGCCGATATATACGTCCTGATACTTGGGCGTATACATACCTTTGAGCGCAGCTTTCATATCGTCCAAAAGGTCGTAGATTATTCTGTAGCTTCTGATATCGACCTTACTGCGCTCGGCGGTTACTCTCGCCTTTGCGTCGGGACGTACGTTAAAGCCCAAAATTATCGCGTTGGACGATTCCGCAAGCATAACGTCCGATTCGGTAATCGCGCCCGCGCCGCTGTGGATAACCTTGACCTCGACCTCTTCGTCGGAAAGCTCCAAGACGGATTGCTTGATTGCCTCGACCGAGCCCTGAACGTCGCCCTTGATTATAAGGTTTAAAATCTTCTTGTTGCCCGCCGCAAGCCCTCCGAACATATCGTCGAACGAAACCTTGGAGGTAACTTTGCCCCTCTCGTCGCTCTCTTTTCTCTTTCTCTCTTCGATAACCGACTTCATCAGTTCCTGAGATACCGCGAAAATGGAATCGCCCGCGTTGGGAACTTCCTCGAAGCCGAGCACGTACACGGCCTTTGAAGGACCTGCCTCCTTGACCGTTCTGCCCTTGTCGTCGATCATTGCACGAACACGACCCGTGATTGTGCCCGAAATTATGTTGTCGCCCGTGTGCAAAGTACCGTTCTGAACGAGTACGGTTGCAAGAGGACCCTTGCCCTTGTCGAGCTGAGCCTCGATTATTACGCCGCGCGCCTGTCTTTCGGGATTTGCCAGAAGCTCCTTCATTTCGGCAACGAGCAATACGTTTTCCAAAAGCTCGTCGATACCCTGTCCCGTCTTACACGAAATAGGACATATAGGCGTATTGCCGCCCCATTCCTCGGGAACGAGTCCGTGCGAGGTGAGCTCCTGCTTTATCTTTTCGGGATTTGCTCCCACTTTATCCATTTTGTTGACCGCAACGACGATGGATACGCCCGCCGCCGTCGCGTGGTTTATAGCCTCGATTGTCTGCGGCATAACGCCGTCGTCAGCCGCAACGACAAGTATAACTATATCGGTTACCATTGCGCCGCGCGCTCTCATTGCGGTGAAAGCCTCGTGACCGGGGGTATCGATAAAGGTTATGCTCTTGCCCTTTACGCTTACGGAATACGCGCCGATATGCTGGGTAATGCCGCCAGCCTCGCCGCCTGCAATGTTAGCCTTTCTGATATAGTCTAAAAGCGAAGTCTTGCCGTGGTCGACGTGACCCATTACGGTTACGACGGGTGCGCGGGGTACAAGACTTTCAATCTCTTCAACCGTATCCGCCTGCTTTTCGCTGAGGATTTCCTCCGCCGTCTTTTCGGGCTTATATTCAAGCTCGATGTCGATGCTTGCCGCAAGCAGCGCCGCGGTGTCGTAGTCAATCGACTCGTTAACCGTCTTCATTATGCCCTCTTTAAACAGCCACTTGGTTATCTCGACTGCGGACATACCGATTTTTTCGGACAATACCTTTAAGGGAATATCGTTAGTTGTTACTACTGCGTGGTCGATTTTGACCGTCTGGGAGCTCTGCCCCGACTTCGCCTTTTTAACTCTTAACTTTCTGTATCCGCTCTTATCCTCGTCAAAGTCGGCTACGGTTGCGCCCTGCTGTTTCATGAGCGCGCGCTTAGATATTGCGTGTCTGTCCTTCTCGACGTAGGTCTTTTCAAAGCCCTTCTTTTTATCCGCGCCGAAATTCTTTCCCGCGCCCTTTGCGGGTTGAGGCGCTGCGGGAGCGACGTATTTAGCTCCGCCCTTAGGTGCGCCCGCGGGTGCGCCCGTGCGGGGTTGCTGACCGTATGCGGGGCGGGAAGGTCTGCCTGCGTCCTTATTGACGTAGGTCTTTGCGGGAGCGGGCGCCGCCTTTGCAACTATATACGAGGGTCTTGCAGGCTTCGCGGGAGCGGCAGGCTGGGAAGGCTTGGGCTCTTCCTTAACCTGAGGCTTTTCGGAAGCCGCGGGTTTTTCCGCCGCCTTCTCGACAGGCTCCGCCTTTTTCTCTTCGACGGGTGCGGACTGTTTATCGTCCTCCGTCTGCTTGCTTTCGACTGCCTCTGCTGCCGCTGCGGCTTCCGCGGCGGCAGTCTTAACGGCGGCTTCTTCCGCCGCGGCTGCCTCGCGTGCAAGTCTTTCGTCCTCGGCACGCGACGCTTTACGCGCGTTTTCCAGCTCGTTAAAGCGTTTTAATATGTCGGCTGCCGTTCTCTCGGCAGACGAAACTTTTTTAGAGAGTTCGTTTATCGTGCCCTCTTTTAAAATTTTGTCAATGGTCAGAATATTTTCGTATTTAGCCATATAGTTATTTAATCACCTCTCGGTATATAATTCGTAGTCGCCGCCGACGTTATTTAAGATTGCGCGGGCAAGTTCCTCATCCCGTATCGCCGCAAGCTTGCAACCCTCTCTGTGTACGGCGTTTTCCAGTCCCGATTTGCATATCATAAGCGGACAGGAAAATCTGTTTTTATATTTTATTGCGAGTTTAAAAGTATTTTCCGACGCGGTCGAACAGACCATTACAAGGTACACGCCCTTATTTAACGTATCTATCGTGCCGCTGCCGAGCGCAATCTTGCGCGCCCTCAAACAAAAGCCCAGATAGGTTTCAACCTTGCCCGCCAAAATACTCCTCCTCGATTGCCGCATATACGCTGTCGTCGACTTTGCAAGAGAAAACTCTGTCTATAAGGCGGCTCTTTTTCAGCTTTTTAATGCAATCGGGATTGTCGCAGATATACGCGCCGCGCCCGTTCGCCTTGCCCGAAAAATCAAGAAATATTTTGCCTTCGGCGTTCTTGACTATTCTCAGCATCGCCTTCTTCTCTTTGAGTTCGCGGCAGGCTATGCACTGCCTCAGCGGCGTCTTTCTAACAGTGGGCATACCGATTATTCGTTATCCCCGCCGTCTTCGTCATCGGGAATTCCTATTCCCAGCTTAGCTGCAGCGCTCTCGCTCTTGACGTCTATCTTCCAACCGGTAAGTCTTACCGCAAGACGCGCGTTCTGACCGTCTCTGCCGATTGCAAGCGAAAGCTTGTCGTCGGGCACGACCGCCATAGCAGTGTTTTCGCCGTCGAGCTGGGTTACCGAGATAACCTTTGCGGGCGACAACGCCTTTGCGATAAATTCGAGCGGGTTCTCGCTCCAGGGGATAATATCGATTTTTTCACCGTGAAGTTCTTCCACGATTGCGTTTACGCGCGCGCCCTTGTTACCTACGCACGCGCCGATTGCGTCGACTCTGGGGTCCTCGGAATAGATGGCAATCTTGGTTCTCGCACCCGCTTCGCGGCTGACTTCCTTGATAACCACAGTGCCCTGCTTGATTTCGGGTACTTCCTCCTCGAAGAGCTTTCTTACCAGTCCTGCGGACGAACGGCTGACAAGCACCTGCGCGCCCTTAAAGCCGCTCTTTACGCGCTTTACGAACACTTTTATAACGTCGTTTACCTCGTACTTTTCGCCGGGCACTTGGTCTGAGGGCAACATAAGACCTTCAACCTGACCCTTGCCGAGCTCGACGTAAACGTTTTTAAGGTCGATTTTTCTGATTTTGCCGACGACGAGCTCGCCCTCTTTATCCGAGAACTCGTTCATAGCGGCGTCGCGCTCGGTTTCGTGCAATTTCTGCAAGATGACCTGCTTTGCCGTCTGCGCGGCGATACGCGAAAAATCTTTCGGAGTGAACTTTTCGGTTACCTTGTCGCCGACTTTATAGCTCTTCTTTAAAGTGCGGGCTTCTTCCAAAGAAATTTCGGTATCTCTGTCCTCAACCTCTTCGACGACCGTCCTCGACGTATAGAACTCAATCGAGCCCTTTTCGGGATTGAGCTTCAACTCGACATCGCCCGCGCCGCCCGCGCTCTGCTTTTTGCAAGCGGAAACGAGCGCGTTCCTGAGCGCTTCGATGAACACTTCCTGTGGTATTCCCTTTTCCTTTTCCAAGTCTGCAAGCGCAGCAAAAAAATCCTTGTTTACCATTTTGATTTCTCCTAAATTTATCTGTGAGCGCGCTTTTGTTACGCGCAAAATCTTAATCGAATTTGATAGCTTTATTTATTTTCGCAATCTTGTTGCGGGGAATTTTAACTTCCTCTTTTTCAAGCTCGACTGTAACCGTGTTGTCGTCGAACGCCCTCAAAAAGCCCTGCAAAAATTTTTTACCCTTTAAGGGTGCGTAGAGTTTCAATTCCACCTCTTTATTCAGATTTCTTTCGAAATCCCTGAACGTTTTGAACGGACGGTCGAGACCGGGGCTGGATACGTTGAGCGTGTACGGCTCGCCGTAGCTGGGGTCGAGCTCGTCGATAGGGTCGAAAATCGCGTTGTGAAATTTTTCGCAAGTGTCAAGATCTACGCCTGCTTCCGTTTCGATGTAAACGGTAAGCGCGCCCGCTCTTTCATTGCACTCGATTTCCACTATTTCTATCCCCATCGGAGAGGCGATTTTTTCGAGCATTGAGTTGATTTCTTCAATCGGTTTGAACTTCATTTTTCCTGCAATACAAGTATTGAGTGCCTCGTCAAGGCACTCAATCTTAAAACTAAGTATTAAGCTTGACCCTATTATAACACGCCCGTTTCTATTTGGCAAGTTTTAACAGAGATTTGGCAAAGATTTTTTTATTTTTATAAGCTCTATAAAGATTTTTGCGGTAACTAAGGCGTCGTCCGCCGCTCTGTGGTGGTTGAAGGTTATTCCGAAATGGTCTGCAACCGTGTTTAACTTATAATTCGACAGGTGAAGTACCGATTGCGAAAAGAACAGCGTATCGAAAATTTTACGCTCGGGCATATACCCGCACTGCGAACAGTAGTAATCGATAAACTTGTAGTCGAAATTAGCCGCGTTATGTCCCACGAGATAACACCCGCTGATAAACTTGAAGAAGTCGGGCATTACCTTTTCGTAGGTCGGCGCGCCGTCTACCGTCTGCTGGTCTATCCCCGTCAAATTGATTATCTCGTTGGAAAGCTTTCTCTGAGGATTGACGAACGTGTTGAAGCACTCCTTTATTTCGCCGCCCTCTATCTTGTACGCGCCGATTTCGATTATTCTGTCCATATTGCCTGTCGAAGGCGAGCTGTTCAAGCCCGTCGTTTCGAGGTCGAATACGACAAACGTATTCTTTGTAAGGCACTCGGGCAGACTATTTTCCACAAAAAGATTGCTCTGCGTGAAATCGATATACGGCTCGGGGAATACCGTTTCGTAATACTTGGGCACGGGTTTGGATATACGCTTTTCGGGCACGAAGCCGTAGGGCACTTTGCCGAAGTCGATAAAGTTTGCCGTGGGGCGTATCTCGCCGTTGTAAAGGTCGGTTTTGCAGGTTAAAACTATGCTGTCGCCCACTTTGAGCTTTTTGATTTTTTCAATGCTCTTCTGCCTTGCGAAATAACCGACGCGTATAGACGCTGTCGTGTCGTTGACCGTGAAGCTGTACATCTGCCTTTCCCTGCCGCTCGCACTCGTAATCGTCTTTTCGCGGATATTGACTATCTCGCCGCAGATAACCACGCTTTCGCTTGTGAAATTGAGGTCGGCTATGTAGGTCGCGCGCTTATGCTCCACGCCGCCTTCCAGAAAGGAAAATTCGGCTATGTCAAAGCTTCTCGGCGGTATTTCGTACTGAATATTCTCGTGCTTTTCCTCGATTACTATGTCGTCGAGCTTGCTCTCCGCCGTAACGCATCTGCCCGAAAACTCGCCGCAGAACTGCTTTTTAAGCTCCGCGGATATGCGGTCGGCTACGTCGGCGGTATAAGTCGAGGCGTGCACGACGGCAACCTCGAAATAAAAGCCGTTTTCCGTCTTTTCCACCTTGATATCGTCCGCCGTTACGAACGCGGCAAGCTGGCGGTTGATTTGCGGAATGAGCGCAAGGATTTTGCCCGCAACCATTCCCGTATCGGGCGTGAGCTTGGATATCTTAACCGAGCACGAAAACAGCTCGGGCACGTATTTGCGCGCTATTTTTTTAGCCTCCGCCAAGTCTTCCGCGGAATACGGCTTGTCGGTTGTAAGCGCGATTTCCACTCTTCCGTCTGCCTTTATAAGCGAAACGGACGACAATATTGCCGCACTCAACGATTTAATTGTACGTATTTCACTAATAAAGTTTTCAGTCATTTAATATACCGTTCAATTCATCAAAGAACTCGCGCTCCGCGTCTTTCGCAGGCACGCGCCTTTCTATTTCTCCGTTTTTAAAAATCACGCAGTATTCCGAAGAACCCGCTATTCCCAAATCGCAGTCCTTAGCCTCGCCGGGGCCGTTGACGACGCAGCCCATTACCGCAATCTTCAAGGGCTTTTTAACTCCCTTGACCCGCTCGTTCACCTTGTTTGCGAGAGTGATTACGTCCCACTGACATCTGCCGCACGTCGGGCAGGAAATTACGTCGACGAAATTTTTGTCAAGCCCCACGGCGCGCAGCAAGGTTTGCGCCGCGTACACTTCCTCCACGGGGTCGCCCGTAATGGAAACGCGCAGAGTGTCGCCTATGCCGTTCAGTAAAAGCGCGCCGAGAGCCGCGCTCGATTTGACTATCGCCATCTGCTTCGTGCCCGCCTCGGTCACGCCTATGTGCAGGGGATAATCACACCTTGTTGCAAGCAGTGAATACGCGTCGTAGGTGAGCTTCGCGCTCGAAGCCTTTACCGCTACGACGATATCGTATACCCCGCACTTTTCCAAAATACCGACGTTCGAAAGTGCGCTCTCGACAAGCGCATCCGCGCTTCTGCCGTACTTAAGAAGAGCGCCCTTTTCCAGACTGCCGGTGTTTGCACCCACGCGCACGGGAATTTTATGCGCTTTAATACAGTCGGCAACAATCCCGATTTCCTTGTCGCCGCCTATATTGCCGGGGTTTATACGCACCTTGTCGCAGCCGTTTTCGATTGCAGCAACGGCGAGCTTATGCGAAAAATGTATATCGGCAACTATGGGCACTGCACATTTCTGCTTTATAAATTTTATCGCCTTGGCGTCATCCTCGTCCAAAACGGACACACGCACGATATCGCACCCCGCGTTTGAAAGAGCGTTAATCTGCGCCGCCGTTTTTTCGACGTCGGACGTTTTAGTCGTGCACATAGACTGAATTTTAATTCTTTCGCCGCCGCCTATGAAAACGCCGCCTATATTGGCTTTTTTAGTCTGATACTTTTCCATACAAAATTTAAGGCAGTTTGCACTGCCTTACTCTTTTAAGATTTTTTACTCTCTATCATCTTCTGCAATTCTTGCATAAAGCTGTCTATATCCGTAAACGAGCGGTATACGCTTGCATAGCGCACGTACGCAACCTCGTCCAGATTTTTAAGCCCTTCCATTACCATTTCGCCTATCTGCTTGGACGAAATTTCCTGCTCCATAGAATTATATATGCGCTTTGTGATATCCTCGACAAGCTTGTCGATTTTCTCCATTGACACGGGGCGCTTTTCGCACGATTTGATTATGCCGCTCTTGACCTTCTGCGGGTCGTACGACTGACGCGTGCCGCCCGTCTTTACGACGAGCACGGGCGTATCCTCGATTGTTTCGTAAGTGGTGAAGCGCTTTCCGCACTGCACGCACTCTCTGCGTCTTCTTATCGTTCTGCCCTCGTCCGCCGAACGGCTGTCAATTACCTTGCTGTCTTCACAGCCGCAATACATACACTTCATATGTTTACCCCTTGTTGTGTCTTTTTACGATTATACCACAAAATATTGTGTTTGTAAAGATTGATTTTCTTTATTTGCTTTTACGGATTATTTTCCCTTTGAAAAGTTCCTCGAACTCTTCGATTGTTCCTTCGGTCAACAGGTTCTTCTGACAGACGATTCCGGCTTTCCCGTCAATTATCCGAAAACATACGAAATAATACGTATCATAATCAATTACCTTTTTGACCTTGGAAATTTTATCAAACCCTTTCGTTTGATTCAGAACCGAGGTGATGGTTTGACTTCCGAACTTTATAGTATAGTCCCAACTGTTGACTATCCAGCTGCTCCGTGTCGGAAAACAATAAATAACACCGTAAAGCAAAAGCACAAAACCACCGCCACCCGAAACTTCAAGGAATAAAGCCCCTGAAATTCCGCCGCACAGCCAAGCGATTAAAAGAGCCAAAATTAAAATGGAAAAAAGCGTTAAAGCGTATAATGCCATAGACAGTTTTTCCCTGTTTTCCACCTTTGCTTGTATATCCGGTTTTATCTGGCCTGAAAAAGTTATCATTATTTAAAGTACTTAACGCCGCTTTCGAATATCTTCATATCGAAATTGCCGTCGTAGTTCTTGTAAAGGTTTTCGCCGACTCTCTCCGCGTGACCCATTTTGCCGAATACTCTGCCGTCGGGCGAAGTTATACCCTCTATCGCCCACATACTGCCGTTGGGGTTGTAGGGGCTGACCATAGTGGGCTTGCCGCTCAGATCGACGTACTGCGTTGCAATCTGTCCGCCCGCAAGCATTTTTTCAAGCTCTTCCGTCGGGGCAACTATCTTGCCCTCGCCGTGGGATACGGGCACTGCGTAGACGTCGCCGACCTTGCAGCCCGAAAGCCAGGGGCTTAAATTGCTTGCAACACGGATATTTACCATTGTAGAAACGTGGCGCGAAATATTATTGAAAGTCAGCGTAGGCGAGTTTTCGGTCAACGGACTTACCTTACCGTAGGGCACAAGTCCGAGCTTAATCAGCGCCTGGAAGCCGTTGCATATGCCGAGAGCAAGTCCGTCACGGTTATTAAGTAATTCCATTATGCGCTCCGCAATCGCGGGGTTCTTGAAAGTCGTGGCGATAAACTTGCCCGAGCCGTCGGGTTCGTCGCCGCCCGAGAAGCCGCCGGGGAACGCGATAATGTTCGCCTTGTCGATAGCCTTGATAATTGCCTCTACGCTCTCCTCTATATCAGCCGCCGAACGGTTTTTAATAACTAAAATTTCGGGGTCCGCACCCGCTAAACGGAACGCTCTTGCCGTGTCCAGCTCGCAGTTGGTTCCGGGGAACGCGGGAATAAATACCTTGGGCTTTGCAATTTTGGTCGCAATATTCGAATACTTCGCACCGCCCGAATAGTCGCAGTCGGGAACGCTGCCTTCCGCCTTTGCCGTCATCGGGAATACGGATGCGAGCTTGCCCGTATAGTACGCGGTTGCCTCGCTTACGGATACGCTGTCAGCTCCGTAGGTGAAGTCGCCCTCGGTCGTAGTGCCGAGAAGCACGCGGACGATTTCGTTTTCAAGCTTGGAAATATCATGTGCCGAAATTATCAAATCACCGTAGTGCTCGGCAAACAGATAGCCGCTGTCGCCCGTAAAGTCGAAGCCTAAGCCGTTGCCCAAACAGCTCTTTATAACTGCGGGTACAGCACCGCCCTTTTCGATTACCGTGGCAAAGTCGATATTGCCGTTTTCTATTTCGAGATTTACCAAGAAATACAGCTTTTTAAGATACTCGAAGTCGGGGAGCGCACTGCCGTCCTTGCGCATGGGAAGAAGGTACAGCTTTCTGCCCTTTTCCTTGACTACGTTCGTAATGAGCTTTGACGCCTTGGAAGGTGCAAGCGCAAACGAAATGAGCGTGGGCGGAACGTCGATATCCTCGAAAGTGCCGCTCATAGAGTCCTTGCCGCCTATCGCGCCCAACCCTAAATTGACCTGCGTATAAAGTGCGCCCAAGAGTGCCGACAGAGGCACGCCCCAACGCTTCGGGTCGTCGCGGAGGCGCATAAAGAACTCCTGCAACGACAAACGGATATCTCTGTAATTGGCGCCCGCCGCCACTACCTTTGCAACCGAGGTGACGATTGCGTATATCGCGCCCGTGAAAGGCGACGACGAGGACAGCTCGGGGTTGAAGCCGTAAGCCGAAACCGTGCAGTCGTCCGTCTCTCCGCCCGTTATCTTTGCCGCCATAGCGGTTACGGGGGTGAGCTGGTTTTTGCCGCCGAACGGCATATATATAGACTTTGCGCCGATTGTCGAGTCGAACATTTCGGCAAGTCCTTTTTTAGAGCAGACGTTGAGTTGCATCAAAGCCTGCGCAACCGTATTTCTGAAATCGTAAACTTCGGGCTTATCGAAGAAGTGCGTTACTCTGTCGTTAATCTCCGCGGATATGGACTGCTTTACGCCGTTCGTATCGAGGAAATCGCGGGATATATCCACGATTGCCTTGCCGCGGTGGTACATCTTCATTCTTCTGTCGTCGGTAACCGTCGCCACGGGGGTTGCCGAAAGGTTTTCCTCCGCCGCAAGCGCAATGAATTTTTCGACGTCCTTCGCCGCTACGACTACCGCCATTCTCTCCTGACTTTCCGAAATGGCAAGCTCGGTGCCCGAAAGCCCTTCGTACTTCTTGGGAACTTTGT
>CAMWWH010000025.1 GCA_947177975.1 uncultured Clostridia bacterium
ACTTGCGCTTTTCCCTGCGCATACCCTCGGATATAAGCGTTTCGTGCGCCATCTGAGTTGTGAACCGTTCGTCCTCGCAAACGACGGGAACGGTCACAAGCTCTTTTAAAGCGTCGATGAAGCGTCGGGTTTTTACCGTCTGCACCGCCTCGCTGCCGTCGAAGTTTACGGGAAGTCCGCACACTATAACCGTCGCGCCCTTTTCCTTTGCTACCTCGGCGATTGCGGCGACGTCCTCTTTAAACCCCTTCCTGTGGTAGGTCTGCGAGGGCAGCGCGTAGGTGTTGAACGGGTCGGAAACGGCTACGCCTATTCTCTTATCTCCGATATCGAACGCAACGTATCTCTCCAAAACCCTACCTGCCGAATTTATTTACTTTTCGATTATATCACAGAGTTTATTATTTTTCAATAGTAATTGTATAGATTTAAAGTCAATTATTTACAGTAATATATTATATAATTTCGCCGCATACTCCTATTGAGCGGGAAAACGCTCGATAAAGGAGAAAAGATGGAAAAATTTATTCTCGGGCTCGCCGTAGGTATGGCGGGCGGTGCGCTCCTTGTGGCGAATAACTGCAAACTCCGCAATCTCGTAAAGAAGAATCAGGAAGATTTGATGCAGAAGGCGGAGCAGTATATCGACAGCAAACTCGAAGCTTGCGGTTGCATGAGCGGGGAGCAGAGCGGCGATTCCGAACAACAGTAATCGCCTGAAAAAAGCGGACCGCGGAACGAAAGTGACTTTCGTTCCGCGGTCTTTACTTTTACCAAATAAACTTATAATTGTTCGCCTCGCCGTTGTCGACTAAAATATCCTGCGCGGTCATCGACTTGTTGACTGCCGTTAAAAAGAAAGCGAACTCGGCTATTTCTTCCTCCGCCGCCCATTTCTTTAAAGGGGTCACTTCCATTATCTGCGACCACAGCGCGGGGTCGTTCATAACGCGGTCGTTCGAGGCGGTGAGCACTCCCCCCGGCGATAAGCTGTTGCACGTCGCGCCGAAGGGCGCTATGCGCATCGCGACGTTTTTCATATACGCGACTACTCCGCCCTTGCTCGCCGCGTATTCGGGAAATTCCGAGCCCGTCCGCGCACTCGCCGAGGCTATAAATAGCACGCTCTTTATTCCCTCTTTAACGCCGTACTTTTCGGTCATGCGGATAGCGGTTTTCAAGTTGACGTCGATATCCGCGCCCGTATCCTGACCGCCCGCATTGTTGATAAGTATATCGACCGCGCCGACGTCGGGAAGGTCGTCACTGCACAGGTCGGCAAAGTAGTGCGTATAGTTTCCGTGCGTAATAGTTGCGGGTAAAAGGTCGATTCCCGCCACAGTATGCCCCTGCGAAAGGAATTTCTGCGCTATCGCCCTGCCTATCCCGCGGGACGTTCCCGTAATAAGTACTCTCATTCTTTCACCTCTTTTCTGCTCTGAACGTAATCGAAATATTCCTTGCCTACGCCGCGCTCCTTCCACTTCTTACATACGAAATATCCGAGCTGCGCGAAAGCCGCCTCGCACAAAAGCTCGACGAGCATACCCGTCACGGCGCACGTCACGCACTGCACCCACGTCCAGTCGAAAAATACACGGCTGACTATGATTGCGAAAACGAAATTATCCACGAACTGCCCGACCGCCGTGGACACGTACGTGCGGCATATGTATGCGGCAACTTCGTCGGGGCGCTTCCTGAAAGCCTTACCCACCGCGTAGTTGACGGTATTGTTGACAATCGCCGAAACGATGAACGCGGCGGTACTTCCCAAAAGTATATACCAGGTGCCGCCGAAGGTTTTATCGAGCGCGCCGTCGCTTCCCTCGCTCCACATACCGGGGATTTTGCTCGCCGCGAAAAACAACAGGCACAGCACTAAATTTACGGCAACCGCGACTAACGAAATCTGCGTGGCGGCTTTGGGTCCGAAATGCTTTGTGAGCATATCCATAGAGAGGAACGCGCCCCAGGAAACAATAATCCCGCAGTCAAGCGCCAGATATTCGGTGTGCGTGTCTATGCTCTTGTTAGCGAGCAGGTTCATAGTCACGACAGACAACACGAATATCAATACGGTGAATGCGGGCACGGAAGACATTAAAAGTTTAAACTCTTTAAGCTCTTCCTTAAAGTTGATTTTCATATTAAGTTCTCCTTGTTTTTTAAAGAGATGGTTTTCAAGGTGACATCTCGTGGTTGATTATACTATCAAGGGCGCGCGGTTGTCAAACGATAACCGCGCGCCCCTATTAAAAAAAATCAGTTCTGCAAATTTTTAACCTGCAATTTCAAAAGAAAGTTCTCGTCCGTCAGCTTTTTGATAACCGCGGTAAGGCGCTTGTTTTCTTCCTTTAAGCTTGCGTTCAGCTCGTCGTAAAGGCTGTTTATCTTGTCCTCGATTGCCTTTCTCCCGTCGTCCGTTACGGGATATCCCGCGTCCTGCATCAGCTTTTTTATCCTTTCGGGCTGTTTGGAAAGAACGTTGCGGTACTTGTTCTGATAGCGTAACATAAGCTTGTCGTCGCCGCCCGCAAGGTTTAAAACCGCGCGGCGCACGGATATGCCCTTGCTGCGCTCCTTTAAAATCGCCTTTAAAATCTTGTCCGTTTCCTCGTCGGTAAACGGACGGCTCTCGGCGGCTTGCAACTTGGTATCCCGCAGAATTTCACGCACCTCGGCGTTGTCCGTGCTCTTTAAAAGCGCGTAGTAATAGTTGCGCACACTGCCGCCCGCTCTGCCCGAGTTTTTTGCATACTCCTCGAAAATGCGCGTAAGCGTCTTGCCCTGTCCCTTTCCCTCGCATACGTATTTAACCAAACTCTGCGCCTCTTCCTTCGTGTAGCCGTTAATCTTGTCCATAACGCCCTCCTGAAATATTTGATTTACGGAAGTGTTATTGACATAAAATAATTGTTTAATTCATTAAATAATAATAATGCGTATTTATTTTTTATCCGAACGTACCGCCGCTTTGAAGTTAAACGGCGCATATCTCGGGCTGATTGACAGTTTCGAGAGGTTTGTGGACGTAGAGAGCGGCGGAAAAATTCTTGCCGAGGTCGTGCCCGACGGCGACGCTCTGCCGCTAAGCTTTTTTATCGACGACGCACTTTTCTCATCACCGCCCGACTTTCTGGACGTGTATATTTGCGGGGGCGACGCGGTAATCTACGTGTCGCGCTTCGAGCGCCGCACGCGCGAGTTCAAGGTCGTTGCGCAGACCAGCTTCCGCGGCGGGCTGTACACTCTGTTTTTAACCGACGGCAGAGTGTATTTAAACTGCGAGCGCGGCGCAGACTGCTCCCTGCACGAACTGCCGCGCAGCTTGGAAAACTCGAGTCTGACCGAGAGCAATATCGGCGGTTATCCCGTACTGCTCGTCGGCGGCGCGGGGTATCTTTCAATCTTTTCCGACGACGGCAGACAGGTATTTTTCAACCCCGCCGAAAGCTGGCAGTGCGGCGGCAAGCTGACCGTAACCGTCAACTTCAATACGTGTGCGGGGTGTAGGGCAATCTGCACCTTCGGCTACGACGGCAAGGTTATGACGCTCGAAGCCAGCCGCACGGAGGAGCGCGTTCCGCCCGACGAGAGCGTTTTGCACTTCGCCTTTTTCGAGTGCGTGTTAACCCGCGGCGACTTTACGAAATATCTTTGCGACGACCTGAAAAAAAGCGCCGCCGCACTGCCCGAGTTCTTGGGGGAGTTCGTCGACGTGAGCGTACCGTACAAAAGGTTTTTCGACGTGCACGGCGATATAAAGGCGGTCGGGCTTGTGTACCCGCAGTCGAAAAATCTGTTTACCGTAAAGTATTTCGCCGTCGATATCGAGGACGGCAAGATAACCAACGTATACGAAGCAGAATAATTAAAAGCCCGATAAGAAAGCTGTTCTTATCGGACTTTTATATTCTGAATTTAGTTCACAATTTACGAGTTATAATTCCGTCGAGCAACGTCACGCACAACACCATACCGCATACCACGGTTACGCCGACCGCCCCTTTTATACGGAGAAAAACTTCACCGAAGCCGCTGTGCGGAAGCCCCAGCCAGAACAACAGCAGAACCACTGTTCCGAGCAAAATTTCCATTCCCCAGGCAAAGACGCACCGCTTTTTGAAAGTGCTTCTTTTCATACTCAGCAAAAGGTTCATTCCCGCCGAATAGGTGACGCAGAAAAACGCAAAGAAGCACGCGCATATGATAGAAATATAGTCGGACGACGTCACTTTTTCCGCCTGCTCCGGATTTTGCGGATTTACGTAAATTTCCGTAGAAGTCCCGATTTTACCGCGCATATCGTACTTATGCCCTACTCTGTCGGTGAACGTATGCTCCTGCCCTTCGAACGTGTAGGAAATGACGAGGCGATAATAAGTTTTCGACCCGCGTCCGCTCGTCGAGCTATGATACTCATCCACGCCGATTACCGTGCCTTGTATTCTCACGTAGTTCAACTCGTAATCACGCATCGTCACGGTGTGCCACGCAAAAAAGCCGGTAAAAGCCATAAAAAACACGAGAGCTATAGACAGAAAAACGATTGACGGCCGTTTTCGGTCGTTATCTACGTATAAACTGTTATTGCGCATATCTGTAAGCTCTCCGCTACTTGCTCTCCGCAATAAATTTCTCTATCGCCGCGAACGTAGCTTCGGAAACGCAGTGCTCCATCTGGCACGCGTCGTTGTCCGCGTCCGCCTCGTCGACGCCGAGCAAAACCAAAAACTTACTTATTACGCAGTGTCTGTGATACACCCTTTCGGCGTAAGATTTGCCGAGGTCGGTAAGAAATATATGTAAGCCGTCCGTATCGATATATCCGTCGGCTTTCAAGATTTTCAGCGCCTTCTGCACCGCGGGCTGGGATACTCCCATCTTGCGCGCCACCTCTATCTGGTGCACGTCCTCGAGCTCCCGCGATAAAACCAAAACCGCCTCTAAATAATCTTCCTTCGACTGATTATTCTTCATTAGTCCCCCTCGTTCCCTGCCAACAATCTTTCTCTCTCGGCAACGGCAAGCGCCTCGTACATCTCGTCGATTTCGCCCATCATAAAGTTGTCAATCGAGAAGAGCGACAGCCCTATGCGGTGGTCGGTCACGCGCCCCTGCGGGAAGTTGTAGGTGCGTATGCGCTCCGACCTGTCACCTCTGCCGACAAGCGACTTGCGCTGTGCGTCCTGCTCGCCGCGGCTTAAATTGCTGTAATAATCGTAAAGGCGGGAACGCAGTACCTTGTACGCCTTGTCCTTGTTTTTGAGCTGGCTCCTCTCGTCCTGACAGGTGACCACGATACCCGTGGGGAAATGTGTCAGACGGATTGCCGTTTCGGTCTTGTTGACCTTCTGCCCGCCCGCGCCCGACGAACGGTAAACGTCCACGCGCACGTCCTCGTCGCGTATCTCCACGTCGACGTCCTCCGCCTCGGGCAGAACCGCCACCGTCGCCGTTGAGGTGTGCACTCTGCCCTGACTTTCCGTTTCGGGCACGCGCTGTACGCGGTGAACGCCGCTCTCGAATTTGAGCTGTTTATACGCGTCCTTGCCCGTGATATTTAAAACGATTTCCTTAATTCCGCCAAGCTCGGTCGAGTTTTCGTCGACGACCTCCACTTTAAGACGGTGCTTTTCGCAGTAGTATAAATACATACGGTAAAGCTGAGCGGCAAACAGCGCCGCCTCGTCGCCGCCCGCGCCGCCGCGGATTTCCATAATACAGTTTCTGTCGTCGTTCTTGTCCTTGGGCAGAAGAAGAATTTTAAGCTCGTCCTCTATCTCTTCAAGACGACGGTTACAGGAATAAATTTCCTCGTTTAAAAGCTCGCGCATTTCGGGGTCGGTTTCGCCTTTTACCGCCTCCTCCGCCTGCGTGAGTTTTTTGCGCTCCTTCAAATACTCCTCGTACTTCGCCGCGGGTTCGTAGAGCTCGGACTGCTCCTTGGCAATCTTCGTCCACTCCTCGCCGCCCGCGGGCACCGACCCGTCGGAAAGCTTTTCCGTGAGCATATTATAACGGTTATATATTTCCTGTATCTTAGACGTATTCATAAACTATAAACAAATTGCGGCTTGCGCCGCAATTTAAATTAAAATGCTATTTTTAAGAAGCGGTCTACACCCGCGAAGTCTTTGACGACCATCGCGTACTCGCGCTTGTCGAAGAGCTTTAACACCTCTTCCGCCTGACCTTCGCCCACCTCGACCATCAAAAGTCCGCCGCGGGTTATGTAGCGGGTTATTTCCTTGGCAAGCCGTCTGTAAAAGTCCAGACCGTCCTCGCCGCCGTCGAGGGCTATGCGCGGCTCGAAATCGCGCACCTCGCTCTGCAATGTTGCAATCTCGCTGCTCTTTATATACGGCGGGTTGCACACGATAAGGTTAAATCTGCCGTGCACGTGCGAGAACAAATCGCTCTGCACGAAGTTGATATCCACGGAATTGTAGTTCGCGTTTTCGCGGGCGAGCATTATTGCCGCGTCGGACACGTCCGTTGCGGTAATGCTGACTTTCTTGCCCTTCAAATGCTTAGCCACCGACACGGCGATACAGCCGCTGCCCGTGCACATATCGAGTATTTTATCGCCGTTTTCGGCGGAATTTACAACCTGTTGAGCCAAAATTTCCGTTTCGGGGCGGGGAATTAACGCTCTTTCGTCCACTTTGATTATGCAGTCGTAGAACTCCACGTCGCCGATTATGTACCAAAGAGGTCTGCCCGTCAAACGCTTTTCGACTATATCGAAAATCTTTCGGGTTTCACTCGGCTTAACCTTGCGCTGTTCGTCCAGCTCGCTGCGGGGCGTGTTTAAAACTATCGAATATATCCACTCCGCGTCGCTCTCGTCGATGCCGCGTTCGGCAAAGCTCTTCTTGGTATCCGCAAGCATCTTGGGCAGAAGTCCGCCCGTTATAAACAATTCTTCTTTCATCTCGGGTTCTGCGTCCATCTCCATTGCGGCGTTGAATGCGGCGATTGCCACGTCTACCATCTGCTCGTCGGGCTCACGCGTGGTGAAAACCTTCTGTAAAAGGTATCCGGGCGACTTGAAAACTTTCGCAATCGGACCGTGGAAAAGCGCGAAAAACTTTAAAATTTCGTACGAGATTGCCGCAATTACGGGCAGAAGCACAATCTCGATACCGATATTGGCAAGCACCTGCAACGCGTAAATACCGATACTGCTGACTTTAAGCGCCCAGCTGACTATGCCCAAAAGCACGATGTTGATAAGTATTACGATAAACAGGAACGACGTGCCGCATCTGTCGTGCAGGCGCGAACAGCTCATAACGTTTTCGGTAGTGAGCTCCATGCCCTTTTCGTAGCAGTTAATGGTCTTATGTTCGGCGCCGTGGTATTTATACAATCTGCGTATGTCCGGCATTATCATAATCAGCCCTAAATAGCCGAGGAAAATTACGATTTTAAACAAGCCGAGCATTACGTATTCCCAAGGCGAGCCGAGCAGCGTTTTCCACAGATATTTATCGAGTGCGCGCACCATCAAGCGGGGCAGCCACATAAAGAAGAAAACGGCGAGAGCAAAGCCCAAGATTACGCCGACAACCGAAATTACGCTCATAAGGTCGGTCTTGAACTTCTCGGCGAACCACTTTTCGACGCGTCCGGGTTCCTCGTCTGAAGAGCCGTAAACCTCGGAAGAGCGCATGAGCGCTTTCGTTCCGCGGAAAAGAGAGCCGAACATATTGACTACGCCCCTTACGAAGGGAATTTTAGAGGCGCGCACTGCCGACTTTGAACGGTTTATTCTCTTTTTTTCAACCTGAATGTTTCCGTCGGGGTCGCGAACGGCGGTGCAATAAGAGGTTTTGCCCATCATCATTACGCCTTCCATTACCGCCTGACCGCCCACGGTAGAACATATAGGTTTTGCTTTCTTCTCTTTCTTTGACATATAAAGAAACCACGCTACCCGCTTTTAAGCGGAAAAAATGAAAAAAGGGGCTTCAAATAATAATTTCGAAGCCCCTCCCCTTTCTTAAATGTTGTATCTTTTCTTGAACTTATCCACACGACCGCCCGTATCTACAAGCTTCTGCTTGCCTGTAAAGAAGGGGTGACACTTGTTGCAAATATCGACTTTTAAAGTATCCACCTTTTTCGTGGTACCCGTTTTAAAGGTAGCGCCGCACGCGCAAACAACCGTCACTTCGTGATAATCGGGATGTATTTCGGGCTTCATATCTTCACCTCGCTGTAATTTACTAACTTAAATGCTAAACCATTATAAATAAAATATATTCATAAGTCAATCGATTTTAGCCCTACTTACGAATTTTTGCCCCCATAAATCTTGCTTGCGGCTAAAATTTGCCTTTTTGCCGCCAAACGGTTGATTTAGTAATCAAAAGGTCGTATAATAGCCGTATGGATAATTGGGTCTTATTCGGAACTAAAATTTTAAAAAAGCAACCGCAGAGCGAAGCCGAGGTCGGCGCAACGCAGGTCAAGGTGAGGGTTACGCACGTACTCCTCTCCTCTTACGACGCGCTTTCCTATATGGGCGCTACCAAGGTGAACTACCCCAAAACCGTGGGCAGAGTGGCTATCGGCATCGTCACCGACATCGGCGAGAACTGCTACGGCGTCAACAAGGGCTCGCGCGTGTACCTGAACGCAGTGCGCCCCTGCTGTAAGTGCTACGAATGTAAGAGCGGCAACAAGGGCGAGTGCACCTCCCCCTTGGTTGCGGGACGCGACTTCGACGGTTTCTTGCGCGACTTCGTCGTATGCGACTACTCTGAGGTCACCGTTTTGCCCGACAGCGTCAACGATATGCTTGCGCTCTGTATAGAAAACGTGGCTTTGGCAGAAAATATTTACGACAGACTTAACCTCACCACGGGCAGCAGAGTCGCGATTGTCGGCGGCGGCTTTCTCGGCTCTATCTTAGCTCAGATTGCGCTGTATCATAAGCTCGTGCCCATAGTTATCGACAACTACGCGCAGAATATCGAGAGGCTGCAAAGCAGCGGCATTTTCTACACCTTTGCCGCGGACGACAATCTTAAATCCAACATAGAGAACGCCACGAGCGGCAGTATGTGCGACGCGGCTATCTACACGTCCAACTGCAAGCTTACCCCCTCCGTGCCCGCGAGCGTGCTCGCACGCAAGAAGGATATGGTGCTCGGCGGCTTCTGTACGGTGAACTTCTCGATGGATATGACTCCGCTGTTTGAAAAAAATCTGCGCATCTATTCCGTGTCCGACGGCTACGGCTACACCGAAGCGGCGGTCAATATGCTCGTGCACGGCGCGCTCGACGTCAGCTATTTCGAAAAGGAAGTTTTAAAGGAATTCAATCCCGAAGAGCTGCTTGCCGACCTTGCCGACAAGGCGACGCAGGACAGCAAAATGACCGTATTAAAGCTTATCCTTTAATTGCGCAGAGCGCAGTACATAAATTATGCGCTTTGTTAAATTTATTTTTTCGCGGTTCTTTATATGCATAACCGTAATTGCGGCGCTCATCGCCGCAATTATTTTTTTATGCGTCTATATCCACTCCCTTCTGCCCGCGGCGGCGGCAATCGCGCTTTCGTACCTCGTATCGCTTGCAGCCGCGCTGACGCTACTTTCTGCCGACAGCCCCTCGGAGTTCAGGTGCGTATGGCTGATAGTCATAATCGCACTGCCCCTTTCGGGCGCAGTGCTGTACTTTCTCTCGCGCTTTAACCGCACGAAAAAATCGCCCCTTACGCCCGCACTGCCCGCCTCTTCGTGCTCCTCGTACGAATACTTCGCGGACGGCACGACCTTTCTTGACCGAATGGTTTCGCTCATTTCCACCGCCAAAAGGCAGGTGCTTTTGGAGTTTTATATCATTTCGAAAGGGCATATATGGGGGGCAATGTACCGCGAGTTGAAAATTGCGCTTGCCCGCGGCGTTAAAGTCAAGATAATATACGACGGCTTGGGCAGTGCCCTGCGCGCGCCCAAACGCGACTTTAAAGAGCTTGTAAAAGCGGGCGCGGAAATCAAGGTATTCAACCGCCTTCTGCCCCTGCCCGTATCGAGGCTGAACTTCCGCGACCACCGCAAGATTGCCGTAATAGACGACGCGGTATTTTTGGGCGGAGTAAATATCGCCGACGAGTACGCAAACCTTACCGCCCCGCACGGCTACTGGAAGGACGGCGGAGCGCTCTTTTTCGGTGAAATTGCCGACGTCTACTCACGCATATTTTCAGCGGCTTTTGACGGCGAAAACCCCGTTTGGGGCTCGAATATGCCCAAACTAACCGAAAAACACACGCTTTATCCCGTTGCCGACGGACCCGACCGCGCGGGCTCATATTGCGAGGATTTGCTCGCCGCGGCGCTGTACTCGGCAAAAGAGCGCGTATATATCTTTACGCCCTATCTCTGCCTCGGCGACAAGCTGCACGGAGCGCTCACCTACGCCGTACAGCGGGGCGTGGACGTCAAAATCATCATTCCCGAAATTCCCGACAAAAAGCTCACCTACGCTATAACCCGCTCGTACTGCGAACGGCTTGTCGGCGAGGGCGTAAAGGTGTACACCTACTCTCCGGGGTTTATGCACTTCAAAGCCGCCGTTTGCGACGGGAACGTATTGCTCGGCAGCTACAACCTCGACTTCCGCTCTATGCGGTTGAATTACGAATGCGGAGTTATGTGCGATAACGAGCTTGCCGACGAAATTGCCCGCGACTTCGTTGCCTGTCTTGCGCTCAGCCGACCGTTTGCGGCTAAAAAGAGGAGCGCGGCGGGCAGGCTGCCTCTTTCGCTGTTGCGGCTTTTTGCCCCTCTCGTTTAGTTGCGGCACGGAAAAATTTGTGATATCATTTATGCAATGATAAAACTTATTGCAAGCGACCTGGACGGCACGTTGATGCCGCCGAGCAAAATAATGCCGGAAGACACGTTTCCGCTGATTGAAAAAATGCACGCAAAAGGCACTCTGTTCGTGCCCGCAAGCGGCAGACAGCTTCCCAATCTTTTAAAGCTGTTCGCGCCCGTTTCGGATAAGATTGCTGTTATCGCCGAAAACGGCGGGCTTGTGTGGTACGGCGGCGAAATCATATTTTCCGACCCCACACCCGCCGCCGACGTACTGCGCGCACTCGATATTATCCGCGGCGTAGACGGGCTATACCCCGTAGTATCCTGCGCCGAACGCGCGTATTACGAGGACGACTATCCCCGCTTCGTTACGACGCTCAAACGCTCGTATTCCTCGGAAACGCTTGTCGATAACCTCGACGAAATCGCCGCAAGGGAAACGGCGCTTAAAATTTCCGTATGGGACGATTTGCCCGCGGCGGAACACGGCGGAGTTATTCTGCCCCCTTTAATCGAGGGTTTACGCACAATGATTTCGGGCAAAGACTGGCTGGACGTGAGCGTTGCACACGCCAACAAGGGCAGAGCGTTGAACGCGCTGATGCAACACCTCGGCATAAAAAAAGAGGAATGTGCGGCTTTCGGCGACCATATGAACGACTATGAAATGTTGGCGGCGAGCGGGCACCCCTACGTCACCGCAAACGCGTTCCCTCCGCTCAAAAAGCTAATCGGCGAGGAAATACCCTCGAACGCAGACTTCGGCGTTATAACCAAAATTAAGGAGTTGATTTTATGAAACTGTTAATTGCTTCCGATATTCACGGCTCGGCGTATTGGTGTAAAAAATTACTTGAACAATTTGATAAAGAGGGCGCGGACAAGCTCGTGCTTTTGGGTGACATTCTCTATCACGGACCGAGAAATCCCCTGCCCAAGCATTACTCGCCGAAAGACGTTTACACAATGCTCAACCGCATCGCCGATAAAATACTCGCCGTGCGCGGCAACTGCGACAGCGAGGTCGACCAGATGGTTCTCGACTTTAACGTGTCGAGCGACTATCTGGAAATATGGGACGGCGCGGATACCAAGATTACCCTTTCCCACGGACACAGACCCGTTCCCCCTCTCGGTCAAGGCGACGTCTACATAACGGGGCACACGCACGTCCCCTTAAACTGCGTCGAAAATGCGGGCTACCTGCACCTCAATCCCGGGTCGGTTGCTCTCCCCAAAGAGAACAGCGCCAACGGATATATCCTTTACGACAAGGGTGAATTTATTTTTAAAGAGTTATAAAAAAACGCCCCGCGCATTGTATGCGCGGGGCGTTTTTTCATTTAAGCTAAAATCAAGTGACCCTTTACAATCAGGTAGATGAGGTCGATTACGCAAAGTATCCAAGCCCAACCGATTACGAGGTAGAGAATCAATACCACGATGCTGACCGCGTCCTTTTTAGTGAAGGCAACGCTCGCGCGAACGAGCAGCTCCACAATCCAGCCCACGAAAGGGATAATGAGCAATATCACCTTTAAAAGTGTGCTCTGTTTATTAAACCACTTATCAAATTCCATTTTTAAACTCCTTATATTTTTGACCGTTAATATATCTATGACGGACAAGCAGAAACTATGCTATAAAAAGTAAAATCGGCTCAGTGTTAAACCAAGCCGATTGCTACTTTTTGGTTTATGTTCGCACAGATTAAGCGAAGAACCACAGATCTTTCTTCGTAAGAACGCCGATGATGTCGGTGATCCAGAAGAAAAGTGCAACGGGAGGAATGATAAGCTGCAAAATACCAGCGATTACATGTCCTCTCAGAATACGGGTAATAGCGCCAAGCAACCAGCTCGTTACGGGGATGATTGCTAAGATAACGTTAAGTACCCAGTTGTCAAGACCAAGATAGCCTTTTCCACTTTTCGCCATTTTTCTTTCTCCTTTTGTTTTGTTGATTATATTATATCATACTAATATTTATTGTCAAATGAATTTATGCTTTTTAATTTGTGAAAATACTCCAAAAATATTAAAAGAGGAAATCCGAACGGGATTTCCTCTTTAGACTTAAATCAAACAAGCTCGATGATAGCTTCTTCCGCACCGTCGCCACGACGCTGACCCAAAAGATAAATACGGGTGTAGCCGCCGCCCTGACCGAGCTCTTCCTTGCGCTGAGCGTACTTGGGCGCGATTTCGTTGAACAGCTTTTCCATTAAGGGGTGCTGAATATCCTTTGTTCTCGCCTTGTACTCGCTCTTCTTCTCGTTGAAAGCTTTAACTTCCTGCAAGTCGCGAAGCTTAGCCATTAAAGCACGGCGAACCGCAAGCTTTTTGGGGCTGTCCTGAATTACCTTAACGGTAACTTCCTTTCCCTTAGCGTCCTTTTTAACGACCTGCTTTTCTTCGTTGAGGTCGTAAACGCTCATCGCCTTGGTGATAATCTTTTCAACGTAAGATTGAAGCGCCTTAGCCTTTGCCGCAGTCGTCTGTATTTTGCCGTACCATAAAAGCTCGGAAGCCTGGTTTCTTAATAATGCGTTTCTCTGTTCTGATGTTCTTCCTAATTTTGCGGGCATTGTATTAGTCCTCCTTGTTAGCTAACGAAAGTCCGTAGGACTGTAACTTCAAAATTACTTCGTCCAGCGACTTTCTGCCAAGGTTGCGCACCTTGAGCATTTCGTCTTCCGTCTTCTTGGTCAAGTCCTCAACCGTGTGGATATTGGCGCGCTTCAAGCAGTTGTAGGAGCGCACGGATAAATCCATATCCTCGATTGCCATTGCCAAAATCTTCTGCTGACGGTCGTCCTCGTTCTTGACGAGTATGTCCATATCTTTAATCGTTTCCGACAAATCGACGAACAGACCGATATGGTCCTGCATAATCTTGGCGGCGAGCGAAACGATTTCCTTTGCGGAGAACGCACCGTTCGTCCATACTTCCAAAACGAGCTTGTCGAAGTCGGTATTCTGACCGACTCTCGTATTCTCCACGCTGTAATTAACCTTCTTTACGGGCGTGTAGATGGAGTCGATGGGAATGTAATCTATAAGCTCGGTCTTGGTGTGATCCGCACCCTTGTAACCTCTGCCGCGGCCGATAGTGATTTCCATATCGATTTTGCCGCCCTCGTCAATCGTGCATATATGCTGGTCGCCGTTGATGATTTCAATCTCGGCGTCCTGCTCGATATCGCTTGCCTTGACTTCGCAGGGACCTTCCTTATAGAGGTGAACTACTTTTATATAGTCCTTGTCGGTTATCTTCGTCTTGATTGCAAGAGTTTTTAAGTTTAAGATGATTTCGGTTACGTCCTCTTTAACGCCCGCGATAGGCGAAAATTCGTGCTTGACCGAACCGTCTAAAAATCTTATGCCTTGCGCGGCGGCTCCGGGGAGCGCCGAGAGCAATATTCTTCTAAGGCAGTTGCCTATTGTAAGACCGAAGCCCTTTTCGAGGGGCTCAACAACGACCTTTGCGTATGACTGATTCTCGCTTTCCACTACCTCAATCTTGGGTATATCTATCTCAATCATATACTACCTCCTATTTATTTTAATTACTTGGAGTACAACTCGACAATCATATGCTCAGCAATCTGGCTGTCAATATCGTCTCTTGCGGGAAGCGCTATCACTTTGCCTTCCAGCTTTTCGGGGCTGAATTCCAACCACTTGGGCAGATTGCCCGCCTTTGAAGACTTGATTTCCTCGAAGTATTTGTTGGAGGTCTTGCTCTCCTTTACTGCAATCACGTCGCCCACCTTTACGATGAAGGAGGGGATATTTACTTTTTTGCCGTTTACGGTGAAATGACCGTGGTTTACAAGCTGTCTTGCCTGTGCGCGCGATACGCCGATACCCATACGGTAAATGACGTTGTCCAGCCTTCTCTCCAAGAGCGAAAGCATATTTTCACCGGTGATGCCCTTCATTCTGTCGGCACGCTCGTAGTAAGCGCGGAACTGACCTTCCTGCACGCCGTAAATACGCTTAACCTTCTGCTTTTCGCGGAGCTGCTGTCCGTATTCGGATACCTTCTTTCTGCCTGCGCCGTGCACGCCGGGAGCTACGGGACGCTTTTCAAACGGGCACTTGCCGTTATAACATTTATCGCCCTTCAAAAAGAGCTTTGCGCCTTCTCTTCTGCAAAGGCGGCATTTTGCTTCTCTGTAAGTTGCCATAATTTAATTAGTCCTCCTTTATACTCTGCGACGCTTAGGCGGTCTGCAACCGTTGTGGGGTATGGGTGAAACGTCGGCGATAAGCGTGATTTCGAGCTCGCAGTTTGCAAGCGCGCGGATAGCGCTCTCTCTGCCTGCGCCGGGACCCTTTACGTAAACTTCGACCGAGCGGAGTCCGTGTTCCTTTGCTGCCTTAACTGCCGTTTCGCAAGCCATCTGAGCTGCGAAGGGAGTTCCCTTTCTCGAACCCTTGAAGTTGAGTGCGCCCGCGCTGGACTGCGAAATCGCATTGCCCTGCATATCGGTTACCGTCACCAAAGTATTGTTGAAAGATGACTGAATGTGTACCTGACCTTTATCTATCTTTTTAAGCTCTTTACGCTTTCTGGTCGTTGTGGTCGTCTTTTTAGCTGCTGCCATAAACTGTATAATCCTCCCTTACCTTACTTTGCGCCCTTCTTCTTGGCTACCGTGCGGCGGGGACCCTTTCTCGTCCTCGCGTTTCTCTTGGAAGATTGTCCTCTTACGGGAAGTCCCTTTCTGTGACGGATTCCTCTGTAAGATCCTATTTCCATAAGTCTTTTGATGTTGAGCGATACTTCCGAGCGGAGTTCGCCTTCTACTCTGTAATTATGGTCGATATACTCTCTGAGTTTGGATACTGCGGTCTCGTCGAGGTCCTTAACCCTCGTGTCGGGGTTGATGCCTGTTGCCGCAAGAATTTTCTTCGACGTAGCCAGACCTATACCGTAGATATAGGTAAGACCGATCTCGATTCTCTTCTCTCTGGGTAAATCTACACCGGCAATACGTGCCATACGATTTATTTCCTCCGTTAATAAACTTAAATTTAATATTGTATATATAGAGCCGAACCGTGCGCGGGGCAAAATGTTTTGGAATGTGCGCCCCTTTAAACGCACTGCACGGAATTGTTTTTAAAAGCAAAGTACGCCCATACCGCACCTTAATAATTAAGGGTGCGGTGAGGCTTTAACCGAAATGCTGCAACATACATTATATCATAGCCCGCAGCAAGTTTGCAATTAAAAATTCACTTAAAAATAAGCGAAATTTACAAAATTTGGTATTTGCGGATAAAATTTCCGCCGCCAAACAGGGATTAGCCCTGTCTTTGTTTATGGCTCTTGTTCTTGGAACAGATAACCATAACCTTGCCGTTTCTCTTAATAACCTTGCACTTGTCGCACATAGGCTTTACAGAAGGTCTAACTTTCATTTCTTTATCTCCGTTTAGTTTAGTTTTCTTTTCGCTTTGCCGTAACAAAGCCCGTCTTACCGCGCAAGCAATTAAAGGACTTGGCTGCGGCGACACGCCGCTTAACCCTTACTTCTCCACGTGATACGTCCCTTAGTCAAATCGTAAGGGCTCATTTCGAGCTTAACGTTGTCGCCCTCTATAATTCTGATATAGTTAAGGCGAAGCTTACCCGAAATGTACGCCGTGATTACGTAGCCGTTGGTGAGTTTAACTTTGAAATTTGCGTTGGGCAAACATTCGATAACCTTGCCCTCTGCCTCGATAACGTCGTCCTTTGACAAACCTTAATCCTCCGATTTAACTTTTTCCGCAAGCGCCTTTAAGTAATGCGCCACGCGGACGTCGAACGACTTGTCCCACAAAATTCCCTCTTCGGAAATATTGCGCGGCAGAAGCCGTAAATGCTTTACGTTTTTTATTTTCGGGTTTTCCAGCCTGCGCTTTACGCCGTCGGCAACGAGTACTCTGTCGCCCTGCACTTCAACGATAACGTAATACTTATCCTTGTCGCGCCCCTGCAAACTGACAACCGCTCCGCCCTTTTCGGGGTTCTTTACTTTCATAGAGTTAAAATTTCAACTCCGTCTTCTTTAATAAGTACGGTGTTTTCGTAGTGCGCCGCAGGCTTGCCGTCCGCCGTTCTCACCGTCCAGCCGTCCTTTCTGTCAAAGTCGACCTTGTACGTGCCCATATTTATCATGGGTTCGATGCAGATTGTCATGCCCGCTTTAAGCCGCATACCCGTGCCCTTTCTCCCGTAATTGGGAACGGACGGGTCCTCGTGCATTTCCCTGCCGATACCGTGCCCCGTCAGCGCCCTTACGACGCCGTAGCCGTGGCTCTCGGCGTGAGTCTGCACCGCGTAGCCTATGTTGTAGAGGGGCGTGCCCGCCTTCAAATCCTCGATTGCCTTGAAAAAGCACTCCTCGGTAACTTTGACAAGCTGCCTCTTTTCCTCGGAAACGTTGCCAATGAGATAGGTTCTGCACGCGTCGCCCTGAAAGCCGTTCTTTTCGGCGGTTATGTCAACGCTGACGATATCGCCGTCCTCGATTATCCTGTCGCCGGGAATACCGTGCACGACGACCTCGTTGACCGACACGCACGAGCTTGCGGGATATCCGCAGTAGCCCAGCTCCGAGGGGATTGCCCCGCAGGAAGTTATATACTTGTAAACAAGTTCGTCGACTTCCTTGGTAGTCATTCCCGCGCGGATATGCTTTCCGACGTATTCGAGAGTTTCCTTGACTATTCTGCACGGCTCGCGCATCAGTTCGATTTCTTCGGCAGTCTTAACCGTAACCATTACTTGACGCGCCTTTCAAGCTCTTCGGCGATTACCGCAAACACCTCTTTCGGGGACAGTTTGCCACTTTCGACCGTAAAAAGCTTGCCCTGTTTTTCGTAGTACTCCACGAGCGGCGCCGTCTGCTTGAAGTAAGTATCCAGCCTTTTGCCGACCGTTTCGGGGTTGTCGTCCTCGCGCTGATATAAAGGCTTGCCGCACTTTTTACATTCGGTTGCGCCGTTCAGCGTGGAAACGTGATAGCTCTCACCGCACGCGCACACGCGCCTGCCGCAGATTCTGTCCATCAGAAGGGATATATCCACGTCGATGTTTATGCACAAATCGATGTGCGCGAACTTATCCAGCTCTTCCGCCTGAAAGATGTTGCGGGGAAAGCCGTCGAGCATATACCCGCCCGCGATATCGCCCTTTGCAAGTCTGTCCTTGACAATCTCGCACGTTACCTCGTCGGGAACGAGCTTGCCCGCGTCGATATAGCTCTTTGCAAGCTTGCCTATCGGCGTGCCGCCCTTTATGTTTGCCCTGAATATATCGCCCGTGGAAATGTGCACGAGGTCAAACTTCTCTTCGATAAGACTTGCCTGCGTGCCCTTTCCCGCGCCGGGTGCGCCGAGTAATACAACGTTCATATTACTTTAAGAAACCTTTCTTGTAGTTCTTCATCATCAGCTGCGACTGCAACTGCTTGTCAAGCTCCAACGCACACGATACGACAATCAGAATACCCGTCGTAGAGAATACCGAGATAAGGTCGGTTGACATTCCCGCCGCGGATAAAATTACCGCGAGTATCGAGGGTACCAACGCGACAATCGTAAGATATATTGCGCCGAAAAGGGTAATTCTGTTATTGATTTTCTTTAAATAGTCCGACGTGGGCTTACCGGGGCGGATACCCTGAATAAAGCCGCCGTTCTGCTGAATCGTCTTGGAAACGTCGTCGGGGTTGAACTGCATCGACGAATAGAAGAACGAGAAGGCGAATATCAATACGCACAGCACTACCGTGTAGATGAGCTGACCGTACCAATAAGGCGAATTGCCCGAGAACCATTCGTTTATGCGCGTCGTTGCCGTTCCGTCGGGAGCAGCAAGGCTGGCTATCATTGCGGGCGCGCTTATAATCGCAAACGCGAAGATGAGCGGCATTACGCCCGAACCCGATATGCGCATGGGAATGACCGTCGACTGACCGCCGTACATTCTTCTGCCCTTGACCTGCTTTGCGTACTGCACGGGTATCTTTCTTTCGGAAAGGTCTACCGCACAGATTGCCATAAATTCGATTACCGTTAAGATTACGAACCCTAAAACTTCCCAGAGTACCGAGGGTTGAGCCGCGCCGCCGTCAATTCCGACAAACGCCTGAGTAAACTTTCTTACAAGCTGTTCGCCCGCGGTGGAAATAATGCCGATGAAGATTATCAGCGAAATGCCGTTGGAAATTCCGTACTCGGTAATTCTTTCGCCTATCCACATAACGAGCATTGCGCCCGCGGTGTAGATAACCGTCAAGAATATGGCCGCAAACCACTTGGCACCCGTCGTTCCCAGCGAGCTGTCTTCACCGAAGAACGACAATTTTATTGCCGAAGTTCCGCCGCCGTTGAGTCCGAGGTTGATTATAATACCGAGAGCCTGCGCAACAGCAAGGACGATAGTTAAGATACGCGTAATCTGCGCGATTCTCTTTCTGCCCTCCTCGCCCTGTTTTGAAAGCCTTTCGAGCGCGGGTATACCTACGCTTAAAAGCTGCACGATAATCGAGGCGTTAATGTAGGGGCTGATACCGAGAGCAAACAACGTCGCGTTCGCAAGCGAGCCGCCAGAAATGGACGACATTATGTTCAAGAACGACTGTCCTTCGATAGCTTCGCTGAACGTCTTAGAGTTGATACCCGGTACGGGTATATAGCAGCCCAGACGGAAAATAAGCAAGAGGACAAGGGTTATCCAAATCTTCGTGCGTATTTCCTTATTCTTAAAACAATTTTTTATTGTTTCGAGCATTATGAACCTCTGCAGCGTGTCGCTGCTGCCAAATCCTTTAATTGCTTTCGCCGTAACAAAATTCTGTCACAGCAAAACAAAACAATTAAACAGTTTCTGCCTTTCCGCCGGCCTTTTCAATAGCCGCCTTTGCCGCTTCGGAGAACTTTGCCGCCTTAACGGTCAAAGCCACTTTAACTTCGCCCTTGCCGAGAACCTTCAAGCCGCCGTTGTTCTTTACGATTTTGGTGAGGCTGTGCTCAACAACGTAGTCGTAATCGACAACAGTGCCCGCAGGTACTGCTTCAAGCTGTGAAAGGTTGATAATAAGGTAGGAAGTTGCCCACTTGTTGTGGAAACCTCTCTTGGGTATTCTTCTGTGAAGGGGCATCT
>CAMWWH010000026.1 GCA_947177975.1 uncultured Clostridia bacterium
CCGCGCCGACGATTGCCGAAGTGGGGGTGAGCATTTCGCGCATACCCGGTCCGCCGAGCGGTCCTTCGTAGCGGATAACGACGACGTCGCCCGCCTTGATTTTGCCGCCCGAAATGGCTTGCATAGCCTCTTCCTCGCTGTCAAAGCAGCGCGCGGGACCGCTGTGTCTGAGCATTTTGGGGTCGACCGCCGACTTCTTGACAACGCAACCGTCCTCGGCAAGGTTGCCTTTTAAAACGGCAAGTCCGCCCTGCGCGGAGTAGGGGGAAGATATCGGACGAATTATTTCTTCGTTGCGGTTATACGCATTTTTAATTACTTCTTTCAGCGGCTGTCCGCTGACGGTTAAAACCTCGCCGTCCAAAAGACGCGCATCATACAACTGCTTCATTACGGCGGAAATGCCGCCCGCCTCGTGCAGTTCCTCGATATAGTGCTCGCCCGCAGGCGCGAGTCTGCAAAGGTTGGGCGTTTTTTCGCTTATGCCGTTTAAAATGTCCATCGAAACCTGCTCGCGCGAAAGACCCGCTTCGCGCGCGATTGCAATGAGGTGTAAAACCGTGTTGGTGGATGCGCCGATAGCCATATCGACCGTTTCGGCGTTCTTGAACGCGGCGGGGGTCATAATATCGAGGGGGCGGATATTTTTTGCAAGCAAATTCATAACCGCCTCGCCCGCGCGTTTTGCAAGAGCGAGCCTTGCCGAGTAAACCATAGGCAGAGTGCCGTTGCCGGGCAGAGCCATACCGAGAGCCTCGCAAAGGCAGTTTAAGCTGTTAGCCGTAAACATACCGCTGCAAGAGCCGCAGGTGGGGCATGCGTTGCACTCGAAATCTTTGAGTTCGTCCGCGCCGATTTTGCCCGCGTTGTACGCGCCTACCTCTTCGAACATAGTCGAAAGCGACGTCTTTTTGCCGTGTACGCGCCCCGCGAGCATAGGGCCGCCCGAAACGAATACCGACGGGATATTTACCCTCGCCGCCGCCATAAGCATACCGGGGATAATCTTGTCGCAGTTGCCTATAAATATCGCCGCCTGTATGCCGTGCGCGCGCAACAGTATCTCACAACTGTCGGCTATGACTTCGCGGGAGGGGAGGGAGTATTTCATTCCCTCGTGACCCATCGCAATGCCGTCGCACACGCCGATAGCGGGCAGAACTACGGGTTTGCCGCCCGCGGCGATAACGCCCTCGCTTGCCGCTTTCGCTATCATATCGAGGTGCATATGCCCCGGGATAATTTCGCTCTGTGCGCAGATTACGCCGACAATCGGCTTATTTATCTCGCTGTCCGTCCAGCCGAGCGCCCTCAAAAGAGAGCGCTGAGCCGCCATATCCGTACTTTCGGTAAAAATGTTTTTCATAAATATAAATCCTTAATTAACGTGGTCGCCGTAGCAATCTCTGTCTTTGAGCGTATGCTTGCCGCGGGCGAGCACCGTAGTGCCCGTGCGCTGCATTTCGAGTATGCCGAACGGCTCGATAACCTTTAAATATGCGTCAAGCTTTTCGGGGTCGCCCGTCAGCTCCAGAATCATTGTGTCGATGGAAAGGTCGACGACCTTCGCCTTGTAAATTTCGTTGATAAGCGTAATCTGCGCGCGCGTTTCGGCGGTTGCCTTAACCTTTGCCAAAAGCAACTCGCGGTAAACGCAGTCGAGCTCGTTGGCGCAGCCGATTTTCTTTACGTCTTCGAGCTTGTCCATCTGCCGTATCATCTGGTACAGCATATATTCGTCGCCGACCATAACGACCGTCATACGCGCAAGCTCGGGGTCTTCGGTAGAGCAGGCGGACACGCTCTCTATGCTGTATCCCCTGCGGGCAAACAGCCCCGTAATTCTCGTTAAAACGCCGCTCTTGTTGGATACGAGCGCGCCTATCGTATACTTTTTAATCTGACCGTCCATTGTCAGTCCTCCATTTTTCTCAGTTGCGTTTCGTACGCCGCGCCCGGCTTTATCATGGGCAGAACGTTGTCGTCGCCCGAAATGCGGCAGTCCACAAGTACGGGTGAACAATTCCCGACCGCGTAGTCGAACGCTTCTTTCAGTTTTTCTTCGACGTCGTCGTTTTCGCCGAGAAGCACGCCCTTCGCGCCGAAGCTTTCGGCAAATTTGATATAGTCGGTTTTCTTCTTCAAAGTCGTCTGCGAAAACCTTCTGTCGTAGAAAATTTTCTGCCACTGTCTTACCATACCGAGTACGCCGTTATTCATTAAAAGAATGACGAGGGGTACGCCCTCGGTAACGGCGGTGGACAGTTCGTTTAAGTTCATATTGAAGCAGCCGTCGCCCGTGACGAGTACGCACGGCTTGCCCGTGCCGAACGCCGCGCCGATTGCCGCGCCCATGCCGTAGCCCATCGTGCCCAGACCGCCGCTCGAACAGAAAAGCCTCGGAGCGTTTAAGGGATAGGACTGCGCCGTCCACATCTGATGCTGTCCGACATCGGTTATAAGCGGGCTGTTTTCGGGTGCGAGTTTTGCCGCCGTGCGCAGTATTTCGTACGCCCTGCAATTGATGTTTTCGGGCGATTGCCCCCCGGATATGGTCGATTTAAGCCAGTTTCCGTCCTTTTTTTCAACCAAAGGCAATAAAGCTTTTACGCACGAGGAAACGTCCGCGAGAACGCTTAAAGTCACCGCAACGTTCTTGTTGAATTCCGCGTTGTCGATATCAACGTGAATGACCTTCTTGCCGTTTGCAAACAGGTCGCGGTTTAATGCTACTCTGTCCGAAAAGCGCGTGCCGAGGGCGACTATACAGTCGCTTTCAATCAGCGCCTTGGCGGAGGCAACCGTGCCGTGCATACCGAGCATACCGAGGTTCTTTTCGTCGTTGTCTGGAATAACGCCCTTGCCCATAAGAGTATAGGTTACGGGAGCGTTGAGTTTTTCCGCAAGCTTTAAAAGGTGGGGGGAAGCGTTGCTCGCCGCCGCGCCGCCGCCTATCATTAAAAGCGGCTTTTTGCTCGCGTTGATAATTTCCGCCGCCGCCTGAATTTTCGCAAGCGGGGTTTCGAGCTGCTTTAAAGGCAGAGGCTTTTGCGGCTCGTAGTCGTATTCCGCTGTCTGCACGTTCTTCAAGATATCAATCAGAACGGGACCCTTGCGCCCCGAGTTGGCAATGTAAAACGCTTTGCGGATAACGTCGGCAAGCTCGGATACGTCCTTTACGATATAATTGTGTTTCGTAATGGGTATGGTTATGCCCGCAATGTCGATTTCCTGAAAGGAATCGCGGCCGAGGTTGGAAAGCCCGACGTTGCCCGTAACGGCAACCATGGGTATGCTGTCCATATAGGCGGTGGCAATACCCGTCACGAGGTTGGTCGCGCCCGGACCCGAGGTAGCAAAGCAAACGCCGACCTTGCCCGTAACGCGTGCGTAACCGTCCGCCGCGTGAGCCGCGCCCTGTTCGTGGGCGGTTAAAATATGATTGATTTTGCCGTTTCTGTAAAGCGCGTCGTAAATATCCAGAACCGCCCCGCCGGGGTAGCCGAAAATAGTGTCGACGCCCTGCTCCACAAGGCAGTTAATTAAAATATCAGCACCTGTCATCTTCATAAATTCGCTCCTTGCCGCCTTAACGGTTTTAAAACCCGCCCGCGGCAACGCCGTGTAAATAAAAATTATTAACTTATATTCTACTATATCCGCGTGCGTTTGTCAACTTTACGCGTGCCGATTTTATGCGTAAAAACGAATAAAAGTATATATTTTTTGCATAATTACACAAAAAATATGCAATGAAAAATATTTGGCAATATGACAAAAAAATCAAATACTGTCTTGACAAACGTGAAGGTGCATAATATAATAAAGATGTGTATGTACATACGCGTACGTAATGCGTATATATAAGCGCGCGTTGATTTCGTAAAGGGGGTGAGGCAAATGAAGGCAACGAAGCGGCTTTTTAAGGCTATAATAGCTCTTGTTGCGAGCTTGGTTCTGTGCATCGGCGTTTGCCTTGCCTGGTTTGCAAGCAACGGCGACGTTGACGCAAACGGACTCAACGAGAGTATAAGAAGCATAAACATTACCAAATTCGAAATCGAGGCGTACGAGCTGACCTTCGTTGATACGAAGACTGTCGGCGGTAAGAGCGTAACGACCTACACGGTCGGCGATTCGGCGGGCACGACGGGCGGCGTCACGATGGCTGAGTACGGCGGTCTGGGCACCACTGCGTTGCTTTTGAAATTCACTTATTCGTTCGAGGACACGCTGAATAAAAACTACTCTATTTACGCCGACTGTCAAAAGACGCGCGGCGAAATAGTAATAAGTGATAAAACCGACGCAACCGGCGGCATGCTTTTGGAATGTGCGCTGTCGTCGGTCGTAAGCTTTTACGATATAGGCGAAGTTACCGTAGGCACTACGGTTACGCAGACGGACGAAAAGGAAGAGAAAGAAGTGCCCGATACGGACGGCAATCTCATTACGCTCAGCGGCGGTATTTCCGACGAAACTTTGAGCGGCACTTTCTACTGCATTATCGATTACGTCGAAGACAAGATTTATTCACAGTATTACGAGGCGCTGAACATAGAGGGTACGACCTTCTCGACGCCGATGGATTTCGTTAAAGATATAGAATTTTATATGGGGGAGAGCTCGGCGTCGGTATAACGGCGGCGGGCTGAACGTGTTTTGAAAGCGAAAGTAAGATGGTTGGCAATGTTAATAGTTGCTGTACTGGTCGCCGTGTTTACGGTCGGCTATGCTTTCGCGTGGTTCGTGGACAGAAGAGACGCCGCGTTCAATATTACGGGCGCGTCCGCAGGCGCATACTTCGACGCTACAAGCGGCAACGGCACTACCGAGGACGAAGCGTTTATTATTTCCAACGCAACTCATATGCGTAACCTCGCCGTTTTACAGAATACGGGCAGGTTCGGCGATACTAAATATTATTTCAAAATTAAAGATTCGGTTGACGTTCTGGATATGAGCAGTATTTGGCTGCCGCCTATCGGCACGGACGACAAGCCGTTCATAGGCGAGTTTAACGGTAACGGCAAAACTATCGCAAATTTAAAGGTTACTACCGATAAGGGCTTGCTTACAAAAAGAATGTATCCCACGCAGGCTTCCGAGAACTATGCGTTCTCCTGGGCGGTGGGTCTGTTCGGAAATACGGGCGAATCGAGTAATATCCGCAACTTTATTTTACACAATCCTCACGTAGTGGTAGGCGCAGTCGGCGGCGCAAACGGTAACAAGTATAAAGACGGTATCGCAAAGACCGTCGGCATTGCCGTAGGTCACGTGGGCGGCAAGTGCTCGTCGATAGGCGTGCGCGCAACCGACGACGGCAAGAATACGGCTCCCGGCGAGGGTTCTACCACGCTCGACGTAAGGGTTACCGGCTACTCGACGTTTAACAGCATTTTGGGCGAGCTTGGCGACAAGGTAGAATCGTCGGTAACGGGCGGCGGACATACCGCGGGCACTGGCGGCAGCGGCGCGGCATTCGGTTCGAGCTTCGACGTTGAGGATTTGCTTGCGAGATTACAAAAAATCGACGCCAATAGAGAATCGTCTACTCCTTCTTGGCGTTTGCCTAAAATCGACCATCAAAATACTAATCCCGTTCCGGACGCGCTTAGAAAGGTAGCCTTCTCTGTAACGGAGGAGTCCACTTACGAAGGCGCGGATGCAGTAGAGGTCGTTTCCAATCAGAATATCGGTTATTTCATAGGTAACCAGAATAAAATTATGACCTCAAAAGAGCTTAGGTTTGACCCTCCGATGACATTGTCAGGCAATGAATGGGTAATGAATAATACCAGTAACGTGCCGAGGTGGTTCTATACGTATAAAACCGAAAGCGGCTCGTACGATACGATGGCTCAATCTCCGTCATATGGTAAAACCGTTTTCAATCCTTTGACCCAGGATGAATTTAACGAGTTGCCGCAAGGTATTATTGATTTGTTGCCCGCAAATGTCGGAGATAAAGAAAGGTTTACGGCAGTCAGATTAAGTCAGGTATTCAATAATACGGAACATCCTTTTTATAACAACGACGTCGGCGGTTGGTCGTTCCACGGTCAGATAAACATTATGGGTAAAACCTATGGTAAAGGTTTTATGGACGATGACGGCAAAGTCGTTGACGAAAACGGCGAAGCAACCGGCGATATGCTCAACCAGTGGGGAGCTAAAATAGAATTCTACAATTACGAAGAAGGTATATATTTGCCTAATAACGCTGTTTGGTTTAAACCCCAGCAGTTGGGCAAAATCAAATTCGTAATGTATGCTGAAAAAACGGGAGAAGGTTTTGCTCTTGTAAAAATTATAAGAAAGGGAGCCACCAAGGAGAATCCGTTCTATTCCGCACCCAATACCACCGGTTGGGGCAGAGGCGATGACATATTCTTTGAACCGGTAATGAGAACGAGTTTGCCTGCGGGCGTGCTGTTGTATTTCGAACACGAGATTGATGCGGATGAATTGGCTGCCAACAACGTAGAATATATGATAATGCAATACGGTGGTTCTGGCGCGCAATTCCTTTACCTTGACCTTGGTGCAAGTGCGTCGGAAGACGTAAGCACGGTTGTGCCCGATACGGTTTCGGCGGTCGACTTTATTTACGACGGCGTCGAAATAGAGCAGGAAGACGCGACGATAGGCGTAGGTAACTTTATAGTTAATACGAGCGGCGAAAAGAAGCTTTACAATGCTTCGAAAACCAGCGTTTATTTCGACGGCTTAAATCAGATATTGAAGGTCGTTTACGTAAGACTGAACGAAGAGACGGGAAAACATTCGGGCAAGACAATCTGCCTTGAAAATTCCGACACGACGTTTGATACAACTTCGGAAGTCAAAGCAACTTACGCAACCTACGTTTGCCCGACAATCGGCGGCGGCAGCGGTACGGTTTCGGGTAGCGGTGGCGGCGGAACGGTTACTCCGACTGACCCCGTTCCGGTAACGAGCGTTTCCATAGCGGACGCGCCCGCAACCTTAGCGGTCGGAGGAACGGCTACGCTTACGGCAAATATAATGCCTACCAACGCGACGGATAAGACGGTTACGTGGAGTTCGTCTGACACCAACGTAGCAACGGTTGACAGCACGGGTAAAGTAACGGCGAGAGCCGCGGGCGACGTAACTATTACGGCAACTGCAAAAGACGGCAGCGGCAAGAAAGCAACGGCTACAATAACGGTTACGGGCGGGGCGACCCAATACCACAGCGGAACTTATACGTTGAATGCAAATTCTACCGATAGCATGGTAACCAATAACGGAGCTACCGTAAGCGGCAGCACGTGGGTGCTTGGCGGAAATGTGCAAACCGTTAACCTTGCTTTGAACGTGCAAAAAGGAAAGGTTATTACAATAAGCGTAAAAGGTAAACGTAACAGCGACAAAGCGGAAGGTATTAACGTTTATTTGGGCGATAGTAATGCCGGCACAAAATTAGGTACGATTGATTTGACAAGTACCGAAGCGGAAGGAATCGGAACGGTACAGTACACTGCTACGGCTGACGGCTATGTATATTTGGCATTAGGCAGATCTGCCGCCGGCGGCACGACATTGAGTGAAATTACTGTAACCATTTCCGACGAAGGTACGGTAACTCCCACACCTACGGTTTCGGGTGTAACAGTAACTCCTGCGACGGCAACCGTCAAGAAAGACGAAACGACCACTCTTTCCGCAAGCGTAACTATGTCGGACGGCTCGGCTTACAGCGGAAGCGTTGTTTGGACTTCGTCTGACACAAGCATTGCGACTGTATCGAACAACGGCGTTGTAACGGGCGTGGCGAAAGGCACGGTAACGATTACCGCAACGGCTGGCGGCAAAGAAGCAACTTGTACGGTTGAAATTACGGATAGTACTACTTCGGCGGGCGGAACGAATTTGATTAGCAGTATAGGTTCGGATACTATCAGTAAAAACTCTGATATTTTTGGTGGCAGTAATACTGATATAACCGTAAGCATAGATAACTCTTCAAGTAAAATTGCTTTGTCAAGTCCTGTCGAGGTTGACGGTGTAACTTATACGGATGCATTTATATCAAACAGCAACGGTGCGAAAGTATTTACCATAAAAGCTAAAAAAGCGACTACTGTTACCGTTTATTATTGCACAACGAATGGCGGTGCAATTTACTCGGCAAAGCCTACTCTAAGCGGTGGTACAGAACAAACTACATCACTTGAAAATGTGTATAAGGTAGAGGCGACGCTTCAGGCTGACGGCACATTGACGATAACGGGAGCAAGCAGTTGCAGAATTTCGATTTTGGCAATTTATATCAGTTAATTTAATGCAAAGTAAGAGCCCCGCGGCGAAAAGCCGCGGGGCTCTTTTTTGTTGTATTTAAACGCATATCAGGCGCAAAGCATATGCGCCGTAACTTTTATGCTCGCGCACGCATATTATGGGGGTAAATGCGGTTTTACGCATATGCGGGGGGATAAATTTGACGGCAAGATACTTCGGTACGGACGGCTTTCGCGGGTGCGCGGGCGACACTATTACTTCTGAACAGGCTTTTAAAATAGGCAGATTTTTAGGGTGGTACTACACCGCAAAGGGCGGGCGTTGCCGCATTGTCATCGGCAAGGATACCCGCCTTTCGTCGTATACCCTGGAATACGCTATCGCCGCGGGTATAACAGCCTCGGGCGGCGACGCATACATACTGCACGTCACCACGACTCCGTCCGTATCGTTCGTCACGCGGTGCGAGGGCTTTGATTGCGGCGTTATGATTTCCGCAAGTCACAACTGCTATCTCGATAACGGAATAAAACTCGTCAACTCGCGCGGGGAAAAGATGGAGCGTGGCGTTCTGACCCTAATCGAGGACTATATCGACGGCAGACTGTTTATAGGCGGCGAGCCGTATTCGATACCGTTCGCGCGCGGCGAAAAGATAGGCAAGACGGTCGATTACGTTGCGGGCAGAAACCGCTACACGGGACACCTCATATCGCTGTCTACGTGCTCGTACAAGGGGCTTAAAGTGGGCCTGGACTGCGCCAACGGTGCAAGCTATAAAATCGCCCGCAGCGTGTTTGACGCGCTCGGTGCGAGCGTTTACGAAATTGGTTGCGAGCCGAACGGCTTAAACGTAAACGAGGGGTGCGGCGCGACCCGTCCGCAGGCGCTTGCGAGGCTTGTCAAGGATAACGCTCTAAACATAGGCTTCGCGTTCGACGGCGACGCAGACCGCTGTATCTGCATTGACGAGCGCGGTAAGGTTGTGGACGGCGACGGTATCCTATACGCGGGCGCGCGGTTTTTAAAGGATAAGGGCGAGCTTCTCGGCGACCGCATAGTGGCTACGGTTATGAGTAACGGCGGACTGAAAGACGGTTTAGCCGCAGAGGAAATCGACGTTATAGAGTGCGCGGTGGGCGACAGCTATGTATATCAGAAAATGTGTGAGAGCGGCGCGGTGTTAGGCGGCGAGCAGTCGGGGCACGTAATATACGGCAAGCTCGAAAGTACGGGCGACGGGCTTGTGACGGCGATTATGATTATGGAGGCTATGGCGGAGCGCGACGTGCCTTTGTCCGAGCTTGTGCGCGGCTTTAAGAAAAAGCCGCAGCTCACCGTCAACGTAAAGGTCAAAAACAAGTCGGCGGCGCTCGCCTCGACCGCCGCGATTGCCGCAGTCAAAAGTGCGGAAAAGCGGCTTAAAGGCAGGGGCAGAGTGCTCGTGCGCGCGTCGGGCACGGAGGACGTCGTGCGGGTGACGGTAGAAAGCGCGACGGCGGACGAGTGCGACGAGGTGTGCAAGGATATCGAATACGCTTTGAAGAAGAGCGAGGGGGCGGTGTAATATGTGCGGAATTATCGGTGCGGCGCTGCGGCGCGGAAATGCGGCGGCGGAGGTCTACGAGGGGCTGGAACGGCTGGAATACCGCGGGTACGATTCGGCGGGACTGTCGGTCAGAACGGACGGCGGCACGGTTACAGTCAAGCGGGGCGGCAGAGTTGCCAACCTTAAAGAGAGCGCCGCGGAGCTTTGCGGCGGAGTGGCGATAGGGCATACGCGTTGGGCGACTCACGGCGAGCCGTCGGACAGAAACGCGCACCCGCACGTTGCGGGCAAGTTTTCAATCGTGCATAACGGCATTATCGAAAACTACCGCGAGCTCAAAGACGAGCTTTTGCAAAGCGGCGCGGAGTTTGCCTCCGACACGGACAGCGAGGTAATCGTGCGGCTTTTAGATAAGTACTATTCGGGCGACTTGCTTGCGGCGGTTGCCAAGACGGTCGGGCGGCTGAAAGGCTCGTACGCGCTGGGTATTCTCTGCGAGGATTTCGACGGTATAGTCGCCGTAAAATATAAAAGCCCCGTCGTTGCGGGGTTCGGCGAAAAGGGGGTTACGCTGTGCAGCGACATACCCGCTTTGCCCGAATGGGTAACGTCCGTCAGCGTGCCCGAGGACGGCGATATAGTGCTGATTTCGGCGCAGTCGGCAAGCTTTTACGACGGCGGGTTGCAGTCCGTCAACCGCGTCCGTCTGCCCGTGTTCGCAGGGCAATTCAACGGTGGGACGGGAGATTACCCGCACTATATGCTCAAAGAAATACACGAAACGGCTGCGACGGTGCGCGACACCTGCGACGCGTTTTTCCGTAACGTGGACGTAAAACGGCTGACCGAATATGTGCGGAACGCAGACCGCATAATAATGACGGGGTGCGGCACTGCGTACAACGCGGGGCTGGCGGCGAGGCGGTTCTTCTCGGACAAATGCAGAGTGTTCTGTCAGGTTGAAATTGCAAGCGAATTACGCTATTCGCCCGTGCATATTACGGGGTCAACGCTCGTTTTGGCGATAAGTCAGAGCGGGGAAACGGCGGACACGGTCGAGGCTGTATCCGCACTAAAAGAGGCGGGCGCGCGGGTGGTTGCAGTGACCAACTGCGGGTACTCGGCGATAACGCGAGTGGCGCATATGGTCGTGCCAGTGTGCGCGGGCGCGGAGGTGTGCGTTGCCGCAACCAAGAGCTATATAGGTCAGCTTGCCGCGCTGTATTTGATATCGCGGCTGACAGCCGACGTGTTCACGGCGAGAAGCGAGCTATTGTCCGCGGGCGAGAAAATTGCGGAGCTTTTGAAGGATAACGGCGGCGCGGATAAAATCGCGGAGATTTGCGCGGAGAGCTCGGCTGTGTTCTTTCTCGGTAGGGGGATAGACTACGCCGTGGCGGTGGAGGCTTCGCTAAAACTAAAAGAAATTTCGTACATATTCAGCGACGGCTATCCCGCGGGCGAGCTTAAACACGGTACGCTTGCGCTCATCGACGATAACACTCTGAGCGTTATAATTATCTGCGATGAAAGCCTTTCCGAAAAGTGCGAAAACGCGGCTTGTCAGGTCACTTCGCGCAAAGGTAAGGTGGCGGTTATAACCTGCCTGGACGGCGCTGCGGACAAATTGCAAGACGTCGCGGCGGTGTGGAAAATACCCGAGTGCGAGGCAAATCTCTCGCCCTTCGTTTCGGCGGTCGCCTTGCAGCTCGTTGCTTATAAAACGGCGGTAAGCTTGGGGCGCGACCCCGACAAGCCGCGAAATTTAGCAAAGTCTGTTACGGTAGAGTGAAAAGAGCCCCGCGCGATTTTATCGCGCGGGGCTTTCAGTTTTATTCTTCGCCTTTTTGCATTGTCGTGCCGTCGTTGAAGTGTATCGTGTAATCACCTGCGTTATAGTCCCAATCGCTTGCCGCAATTGCGAGCCATTGCTCCTTGGTGCCGTCGTAATAGATATCCGTAAGCGAGGTGCATTTGTAGAAGGCATAATACGGTATTTGCTCAACGTTGCCGCCGATAGTGACCGTAGTAAGATTGGTACAGCCGTAAAACAAACGGTCACCTAACGTCTGCACGCTGTCGGGAAGAACTATTTCCGTCAGCGCAGTACAATTGCGGAATGTGTATCGGTCTAATGATTGTAAGTTGTCGGGCAGTACTATCTCCGTAAGGCTTGTGCAGGAGTTGAACACGGCAGTGCCTAACGTCTGCACGTTGTCGGGAATAACTATCTTCGTAAAGTTTTTGCAGTTTGCGAACGCACTATTACCTATTGTTTGCACGCTGTCGGGGAGAACTATTTCCGTAAGACTTGTACATCCGCCAAACGCGTAATTACCTATTGTTTGCACACTGTCGGGAATAGCTATTTCCGTAAGGCTTGTACATCCGTAAAACGCGTTACTACCGATTTCCGTAATATTGCCGCGGAAGGTTACGCTTTCAAGATTGTCGCAACGTAAAAATGCGCTTGACCCTATCTCGGTTACGCCGCTACCGACCACTACGGTTTTAAGCTCTTTAATATTGCGTGCGGATATCATTTCGGTTAAGCCGTCGCCGATAATAAGCTCCGTGACGTTTTCGCAACCGTCGAGAAAAGAATAATATACTTTCGTTACGTGGTCGGGTATTACGACTTTGGTTAAGCTCAGACAGTTGTAAAATATGCACGTGTCTAATTCCGTTATGCCGTCGGGAATAGTAAGCTCTGTCAAAAGCTCGCCGTTTAAGTAAAAGTTACCGCCTACTTGCAGGGGGTAGGAGTGCCATGCGCCGTTTGAATTTCCCAATTTGATTTTAAGAAAGCTTTCCAAATCTTCGATATATACGTTTTTTATATCGCTTTGGTCGAACGCCGCATAGTCTATAAACGTCATGCACGAAGGTATGGTAATATCCGTAAGCTCTAAGCTACCGTTGAACACATATGCGCCTATTTCGGTTACACTGCCGTCATTCGGTATTACGCTGTTATTGCAAGCTAAAATAAGCCTTTTATTGCTTTTGTCTATAAGACAGTTGCCACTGCCCGAATATGCGGCGTTGTTTTCGTCTACGGTAATTTCCGCAAGTGCCGTCAATCTCGAGAAAGCATTGTCGCTTATATAGCTTACGCTTGCGGGTATGTGCAGAGAGGTCAGTTGCGAACAGCCGCTGAAAGCATACTGCGCTATTTGGGTCACGCTGCCGTTGTCGGGAATAATGCTGTTTTTACAGCCCGCAACCAACGAGTTATTCAACTTATCGATAAGGCAGTCGCCTGCGGCTTTGTAGCGGGTGTTGTTTATGCTGACCGTAATGTGTTCCAGCCCCGAACAGTTTTCGAAAGCGCCGGCGGTGATATAGTTGACGTCTGCGGGAATACGTATATTTTTAAGCGACGAACAGCCGCCAAACGCCCGATAGCCTATCGATTCGAGCTTGGAAGGAGCGGAAAAATTCACTTCCGCCAGGTTACTGCATTTTTCAAACGCGTAGCTGATTATTTGCGTAACGCCTGATGGTATGGTTATTTCGGTAAGACCCGTACAGTTACCGAAGGCGTCGCCGCTTATCACCGTAACGCCGTCGGGTATGTTTATCGCGGTCAGACCTTTACAGTCGTAAAACGCGTACGCATTTATCGTTTTAACGCTTGCGGGCAGAGTTATCTGCGCAAGGCTCGTACAGCCGTCAAATGCGTGAGACGAAATAGTCGCAACTCTTTCGGAAAGGGTTACGCTTTCAAGACTGCTGCAACCGTAAAATGCGTAGGTGCCTATATGGGTTACGCTGTAAGGAATTGTTATTTCCGTAAGGTACGTGCAGCGGTAAAAAGCACGGTTTCCTATCGATATTACGCTGCTGTCGTTCGGTATCACGCTGTTTTTGCAGCCGACTACGAGCGTTCGCGTATCCTTGTCTATAAGGCAGTTGCCCTTGCTCTCGTAAACGGGGTTGTCTTCGTCGACGGTAATAGTTTCGAGTTTGTAGCAATACGAAAACGCATTTTCGCTTATTTGTGTTACGCTTGCGGGAATGGATATGCTCGTCATATTGTCGGTGGCGAACGCGTCCTTTGCAATTTCGGTTACGGGCAAGCCGTCGTACTCGGGGTAAACTACGACTTCGGTTCCGTAATATGTTATCCTGTCGGTCACCTTATAAGCCGTGCCGTCGCTGTTCAGCGTATATGTAACGCCGCATCTGTAAAAGCCGCAGTCGTCGCATATGCTGTTCGTAAAATTATGGTCGCCGCCGTCTATTTCTTCGAGTTCGTGACCGCACGTTGCCGCCTTATAGTGGCGGGTATTATTGAAACACTGCTTGTAAGTGTGGTCGGCGAGGGGGTATAAAAGCTGTTCCTCGGTGAGGGCGGTAGTGCATTGCTCTTCGGCAAAATTGCCTTCGCAACGCGCGCAGTGATAATAGTCGGGGTTGCCCTGCACAAAGCAGGTCGACTGCGTTTCCTCTATCAAATCGGGGTCGTGACCCAAAGCGTCCGTAACCTGCTGCTCTACCGTAACTGTTGTGCAGACCGTACAGCGTTTACCGTCGGATATGCCCGTAGCCGTGCAGGTAGCGGGAGTGCCTTGAATTGTTTCTTCGGTGTGAGGTATGGGGTTTGTAACTTGCTGTTGCACTGTAACCGTTTTGCAGACGTTACAGCGTTTACCGTCGGACAAGCCTGTTGAGGTGCAGGTGGCGGGTGTGCCCTTAATTGTTTCTTCGGTGTGGGGTATAGTGTCGGTAACTTGTTGTTGTACCGTAACTGTTGTGCAGACCGTACAGCGCTTGCCGTCGGTTAAGCCCGTAGCCGTGCAGGTAGCAGGTTTTCCCTTAATTGTTTCTTCGGTGTGCGGAAGTTTCGCGATAACCTGCCGTTCTACCGTGACTGTTTTGCAAACCGTACAGCGCTTGCCGTCGGACAAGCCTGTTGAAGTACAGGTGGCGGGAGTGCCCTCGATTACTTCTTCGGTGTGGGGAAGCTGTGCGATAACGGCGTCGGCTTGGGTGATTTCCTCGGTTAAAAGTTCGTCCGCAAAATATTTGCCGCACGATTTACACAGCCAGTATTCGACGTTGCCCGCATACTCGCAGGTTGCTTCGGTGGCGGATATGTGCACTCCAACGTGTTCGTGGGCGCTCGGCAGACCCGCGGTCAGCATTGCGCCGCCAGCAATAAAGAGGGCAAGACAAATTACCGACATTATATATGTAATAATGTTCAGCTTATCACGTTTCATATGCCCTCCTTTTTGAAAATAGCAAAGCGGCGCCTTGTATTTAAGGCGCCGCGTTTTCCAAATATTTATTCTTCATTAAATCTATATCATCGTCGGTGACGCCTAAAACCTCTTTACAGTAGCCGACGATACTGCCGTATCTTTCTTTAACTCTGTTCATTGCAACGGTCAGATATTGCGGTTTCGCCGCCATCATTCCGAAGAGTATCTTTTTCAATCTCAGCGAGCACGGCGCGATTACAAGCCCCGCTCTGTTCCAGAAAAATCTCGCCCGCTGAAAGCGGTGGGAGGCAACGTAGTCGGCAATGATGACTTCTTCGCTCACTCCCAAAAGACTTTCCACAAGCATTGCCACGATGCCCGCTCTGTCCTTGCCGCCGCTGCAATGCCATAAAATACAGCCGTCGTTTTCGATAATCAGGCGCAGAGCCTGTTTTAAAAGCTGCTGCGGCTCCTCGTTCAAAAGAACCGAGCAGTACATTTCAGCCATATAGTTGTCCGCGTTGCCGAACTCCTTTTTTATGCGCTTGCTCTCCACGACCATCGTGTGTTTCATAGTGCGCTCGCGCGTAATTCCGGGGGTCGCGGTACAAAGAACGGGCAGGTGCACGTAGTTTACGCCCTCCCACAACGTGTCGGGGTCTTCTTCCTGCTCGGTATAAATGCGCAAATCGATTACGGTTTTAACTCCGTAATTTTTAAGCGCCTCAACCGTCTTTGTCGGTATTTTATAAAGTTTTCCGCTGCGCAACAGTTTTCCGTGTTTGATTACGCGTCCGTCCTCTGTCGGCAGTCCGCCGAGGTCGCGCGTGTTGAACATTTTTTTGAGTGGAAGTCGCTTTATCTGAACGTGCATATTGTCATTATACAATAATTTATAATAGCCGTCAAGCAATGCGTTACCCGCGCAAAATTTCAATTCGCACAAAATTTGTTTAAAAAATCGTGACTTGTATGTTTAAGAGGGGCAAAGCGGAGTTATATAAATAATGTAAACAAAAAAATCACACAATATTTTTGGGAAAATCGTAATGGCTAAAAGGGAAGATAAGCAGTTAACCGAGGAAGAAGAGCCCGTTATAGAAGAGCAGGCTGAAAGCGGGGAAGAGGTTCAGAGCGAGCCTTCCGAGCTGGAAAAGGCTCTTGCGGCGGCGGAAGAATACAAGCGCAAGTGGTACTCGGTTTCCGCGGAGTACGACAACTACCGCAAGCGCACGCAGGCTCAGGCGGCGCAAGCCTATCAGGACGGCAAGGCGGAGGCAATCTTGAAGCTGCTGCCCGTTGCAGATACGTTCGGCTACGCCTACGACGGCGCGTCCGACGAAAAGACCAAGGCGGGCATTGATAAAATAATCAAGAATTTCAACAATATCTTATCGTCCCTCGGCGTCGAGGAAATCCCTTTAAACGTGGGAGATAAGTTCGACGAGAGCGTTGCCGAAGCGATTATGAACGTTCCCGCAGAGGACGGCGAAGAGGCTAACGTCGTCAAACTGATTTTGAAAAAGGGTTACCGCCGCGAGGGCAAGGTCATACGCTTTGCGCAGGTTTCGGTAACGATTTAAAATAAGGTAAATTTATTCCAAAAAGGAGTTTTAACATTATGGGTAAGGTAATAGGCATTGACTTGGGTACGACAAACTCGTGCGTGGCGGTTATGGAAGGCGGCGAGCCCGTCGTTATCGCCAACAGCGAGGGTTCGAGAACGACCCCTTCGGTCGTATCGTTCAAGGCGGACGGCTCGCGTATAGTCGGTCAGGCGGCAAAGCGTATGGCGGTTGCTCAGCCCGATAAGACGGTCATTTCAATCAAAAGACATATGGGCGAGGCGTACAAAGTAAATATAGAAAAGGGCTATTCGCCTCAGGAAATTTCGGCTATGGTATTATCCAAGCTCAAAGCCGACGCGGAAAGCTATATCGGCAGCAAGGTGACCGACGCGGTTATCACCTGCCCCGCATACTTCAACGATTCGCAGCGTCAGGCTACCAAGGACGCGGGCAAGATTGCGGGACTTAACGTTCTTCGTATCATCAACGAGCCCACCGCGGCGGCGCTTGCATACGGCCTCGACAAGCAGGAAGGCACGCAGAAGGTTATGATTTACGACCTCGGCGGCGGCACGTTCGACGTTTCCATTCTCGAAATCGGCGACGGCGTTTTCGAAGTTTTGGCAACCAACGGCGACACGCACCTCGGCGGCGACGACTTCGACAACAAGATTATCGACTTCCTCGTCGAAACCTTCAAGCGCGATACGGGCGTAGACCTCTCCAAAGACAAGATGGCTATGCAGAGATTGAAGGAAGCGGCTGAAAAGGCTAAAATCGAGCTTTCGGGTATGAGCTCTACGAATATCAACCTGCCCTTCATTACGGTGGTTGACGGCGCTCCCCAGCACCTCGACATCGACCTTTCCAAGCAGAAGTTCGACAGCTTAACTTCCGACCTCGTAGAGAGGACGGTAGAGCCTATGAGAAAGGCTATGCAGGACGCGGGACTTTCCTATTCGGATATTTCCAAAGTAATAATGGTAGGCGGCTCGACGCGTATTCCCGCCGTTTACGACAAGGTGCAGAAGGTCAGCGGCAAAGAGCCGTTCAAGGGTATCAACCCCGACGAGTGCGTTGCAATCGGCGCGGCAATTCAGGGCGGCGTTCTGAGCGGCGAGGTCAAGGACGTACTGCTTTTGGACGTTATGCCTTTGACCCTCGGCATCGAAACTTTGGGCGGCGTTTCCACTCCCTTAATCGAGAGGAACACGACCATTCCCGTAAAGAAGAGTCAGGTCTTCTCGACGGCGGCAGACAACCAGCCCGGCGTTGAAATCAACGTTTTGCAGGGCGAGAGAAAGTTCGCTCGCGACAACAAGTCGCTCGGCAAGTTTATGCTCAACGACATTCCTCCCGCACCCCGCGGAGTGCCTCAGATTGAGGTCACGTTCGACGTCGACGCTAACGGTATCGTAAACGTTACGGCGAAAGATTTGGGCACGGGCAAGAGCCAGAATATCACGATTACGGCTTCTACAAACCTCTCCGAGGACGAAATCGACAAGGCGGTCAAGGACGCCGAAAGGTACGCGGAAGAGGACAAGAAGCGCAAGGAAGAGATTGACAACAAGAACAACCTCGAAGGTATGATCGACAGCTTGCAAAAGACGGTTAAGGACGCGGGCGACAAGCTTTCCGAAGAGGATAAGAAGGTTATCGAGGACGCTTGCGCGAGTGCAAAGACCGAGCTTGAAAGCGGAGATAACGAAAGAATTAAGGCGGCGTTCGAGAAGTTGCAGCAGGACGTTGCTCCCGTAATATCCAAGCTGTACCAGCAGGCGCAGGGACAGGGAGGCAATCCCGACGGCGGCGACGGCGGAGATACCGATTTCAGACAGCATAACTGATTTAAAGCAATAAAAAATCAAAGACAGCGCACGCACACGCGTGCGCTGTAAGCAGTATAAAACGAGGGCTTTTTTCTGGCGATTTTTGACGATTGCCCCCTACATATGCCCCGAATAACGTAATTTTACCGATAAAATCAAGAGATTTATTATGGCAGATAAAAAGAACTACTATGATATTTTGGGAGTGGATAAGAACGCTACGCCCGACCAGATTAAGTCTGCGTACCGCAAGCTTGCAAAGCAGTACCATCCCGACTTCCACCCCGGCGACGCGGCTGCGGCGGAAAAGTTCAAGGAAATAAACGAGGCGAACGAAACGCTGTCGGACGAGAACAAGCGCAAGCAGTACGACTACGAGCTCGAACACCCCGGTATGAGCGGATTCGGCGGTATGGGCGGCGCGGGCGGCATGGGCGGTTTCGAGGATATCATTTCCTCTATGTTCGGCGGCTTCGGCGGGTTCGGCGGCAGACAGAGCGCGCCCCAGCGTTCGCGCGGAGCGGATATCGAACAGACCGTAAGGCTGTCCTTTCTCGACGCTATCAAGGGCTGTTCCAAGGAAATCAGCTACTTCCGCAACGAGCCGTGTAAATCGTGCTCGGGCACGGGTGCAAAGAACGGCACCGCGTTTACGACGTGTTCCAAGTGCGGCGGTTCGGGCAGAGTGAAATATCAGCAGGACACGATTTTCGGGCGCACCATTCAGGTAGGCGCGTGCCCCGACTGCAACGGCACGGGCAAGAAGATAACCGACCGCTGTCCCGACTGCAAGGGCGTAGGTTATACCAGAAAGCAGACGTCGTTTACAATCAATATTCCAGCGGGCGTCGACAACGACAGCTCGCTGAGAAAGAGGGGTTACGGTCAGGCTTCGGCTAACGGCGGAGAGTGCGGCGATTTGTACGTTTACTTCCGCATAGAGCCGCACAGACTGCTTGTCCGCAGGGATAAGGATTTGTTCGTTACCGTGCCCATAAGCTACCGCACGGCGTGCGTGGGCGGCAAAATTCAGGTGCCCGCCGTCGACGATATGGTCGAGCTTACAATACCCGCCGGCACGGCGAGCGGCACCCGCTTTACGCTGAGGGGTAAGGGCGTTAAGACGGTCAACGGCACGGGCAGTCTGTTCGTGACCGTGGAAATAGATATTCCGACAAGACTCTCCCGCGACCAGATTAAAAAGATTGACGAGTTCGAGGACAGCGTACAGCTGAAATCATGTAACAATATGCAGAAATTCTCTTCCGACGTTTCGTCGCTGTACGGCGCGAAGATTGATAAACAGTAATTTATGCGTAACGGTTTAAAGCCGCGCGGCAATTTTTGCCGCGCGGCTTTTGCGTAAATTAAGAGAATTATGCAGAATTTACAATTTTATTCTCTTGCGTAATGTATTGCAGTATGATAGAATTATTATATATAATAATTTTAAAAGTAAAAATATGGCGGAAATTTTATCAATCGGCATAGACCTCGGCTGCGACACGTTAAAGCTTACGTA
>CAMWWH010000027.1 GCA_947177975.1 uncultured Clostridia bacterium
GCTCTGTACGAGCGGGGCGCTTTTTTATCGTTTTACTTCTTTTCTTCTTCTTTGATTTCAGCCTTGCGTTCGGCTTTGGTTTCAACCGTCTGTTCGGCTTTCTTTTCGCGGTCGATTATAATGTGGCGGGGGCAGACGGCAACGCACGTTTTGCAACCGGTGCACTTGGTATAATCGAATACGGGCAGATTGTCCTGCATAGTAATCGCGCCGTGAGGGCATTTCTTAGCGCACATCGTACAGCCTATACAGCCGACCTTGCACGCGTTCATAACGTCCTTGCCCTTGCACGTCGACGAGCAAGCCACGTACACGGGAGCGGAGGCGGGAATACGTTCGATAATATGTTTGGGGCATTCCTGTATGCACGCGCCGCAGCTTATGCATCTGTCGGGGTCGACTTCAGAAAGCTTGTCGGAAATCTTGATTGCGCTCTCGGGGCAGACGACCTTGCAGTCGCCGCAGCCGAGACAGCCGAACTTGCACACCTTGTTACCGCCGAGCAGCGTATTGCACGCCGCACAGGTGGGGTTGCCCTTATAATCGAACGCTTCGGGCGCGTTGGCAAGTCCGCCGTTGCATTTAACGACGGCAACCGTGCGCTCTTCGTCCTTTAATTCTATGCCGAGCATAGCGGCGATTTCCGCCTTCTTTTCGGGGGAGGTGACGTGGCAGTCGGCAAGGTCGCCCTCGCCGCTTGCGAGCTTAGCCGCAAAGCCCGAACAGCCCGAGCAGCCGCAGCCGCCGCAGTTTGCGCCCGCGAGGTTTTCCATAATCTTGGTAACTTTTTCGTCCATATCGACGTTGAAAACCTTACCGACAATCAGAATGAGCGCGACGATTAAAATTGCAAGCGCGGCTAAAATACCCGCGACTATGCCGACCGTTTTCCAGGTAGATGCGTCAACTTTTCCCAAAGTAACGAGTAAATTCATCATCCTTCTTCCTCCTTACTTGATATAGGTGAATACCATAAACGCCATGCAGATAAAGCTTGCCGTAATCATAGCAATGGGGAAGCCCATCAGAGATTTGGAAACTTTAACGCAGTTGAGCTTTTCGCGCAGACCGCTCATTATTACCATAACGAGGGTGAAGCCTAAGCCTGCGAAAAGCGCGTACAGAACAGCCCAGCCCATATTCATCGAAGCTTCGCCGATAATCGCCGACATATCGCCGATAACCAGCTCGCACACGCCCAGAACCGCGCAGTTAGTGGTAATGAGGGGAAGGTATATGCCCATCGAGTTGTACAGCGAGGGGGAAACCTTCTGAATAATCTTTTCCAGCATCTGCACGAGCGAGGCTATTATGAATATGAAAACTATAATTTCGAGGAAATCCATTCCGAGCGGAACCATAAGGTATTCGTACACGGGATAGGTGACCGCGACGGCGATAGTCATTACGATTGTTACCGCAACGCCCATACCGAGTGCGGAGGAGGTCTTTTTGGATACGCCGAGGAAGGGGCAGATACCGTAGGTTTTAACGGTGATAAAGTTATTCGTCAGAACCGCTGCCAGAATAATCGCTATAAAGGTACCCATTGCTTAAACCTCCTTTGCGGCTACTTCTTTCCCGCCGTCGGGGTTTTTGTCTAAAAGGTTTTCTCTTGCAAGCCTGTTTTCCTTAACTCTGCGGCTGCGCATAAACACGTCCATTATATAGGTGAAAAGCGCAATCGAAAGTCCGTAGATTATAAACGAGCCAGCGGGAGTTGCAAATATACCTATCGTGAATTCCATAATCTTCAAGCCGAAAATCGAGCCGTTGCCGAGGAATTCGCACACGATACCCATAACCGTGAGCGCGCAGGTGAAGCCGAAGCCGTTGGCAAGTCCGTCGACCGCGCTCTCCAAAACGTTGTGCTTGTTCGCGAACGCTTCCGCTCTGCCGAGGATTATACAGTTAACGACGATAAGCGCAAGGAAGCCGCCTAAGCTGTCGTACAAATCGGGCACAAGCTTTTCGAGCACCATTCGCGCAAGAGTAACAAGAGTCGCGATTATTACGATATACGCGGGTATGCGCACTGCGTTGGGTATAATCTTTCTCATTGCCGAAATGAGAATGTTTGAAAGAGTTAAAATAACTACGACCGTAAGACCCATGCCCGCCGCACTCGAAGCCGAGGATATAAGTCCGAGGGTGGGGCAGGTGCCCAGCACGAGCATAAAGGTGGGGTTGTTGAAAATCAAACCGTCAAGGGTTATCTTTGCATACTTGTTTTTCATTGTGCGTTACCCCCTTGCGCGTTTTCTGTTAATACTTTGTCGTAGTTTGCAAGCGCGAACGCCGCCGCATAGTAGCAATGCTTGTTAGATATCGTTGCGCCCGTATGCAGTACTTCGCTGTCTTCGGAGATATATCCACGAATATCTTCGAGCGTCTTGCCGTTCAAATTGTCCGTCTGCTCGCTCATAAGATCGTTGTAATTTTTGTCTGGCATAACGGAAGAACCGTAGTCTGTGATTTTATACTCGGTTATCTTTTTAACGCCGTCTACTGGGGCTACGTGAATGGTAATATTGAACTTACCGTAAATTTCGCCCTTCGTAACTATCGAGTACTCAACGGTTGTACCGTTTACCGTAACGGTAGTGGCGTCGTCGAGGTAATCGTTGTACTGATAACCGTAGTATTTTCCGAACAGACCGAGCTGTGCGTTGACGTAGGTCAAAGCCGCGTTTGCCGCATTGGATATCGCACCCATCGAGAAGCTTGCGCCCGTCTTTATACCGTCGATATCGAAGCTTGTGAAGTCGTCATTTTCCTGCTTGCCGATAAGCTTGCCGAGCGCGCCGCTCGTTACCTTGGTAATATACGACTGTCCTACGTTGCTGTCTATCACGATCTTTTTAACGACCGCGCCGCCGTCTTCGGCGGTTAAACGTATCCAGCAGGTGACCGAGCCGCCGCCGTAGCCGCCCTTGCCCTTAACCTTTAAAAGGTAGTCGTCCTTGTACTTATTGTCCTCTTCCTCGTCGTTTATAGTGTAAACTTCCAACACCTGCGCCGAGACAACCAATATTTCGTTGTCAATCGGTTTTTCGTAAGGCGTGACCGTTTCGCCGTAGATTTTGGAAATAGCTCTTGCGCGTCTTTCTTCCGCGGAAACGTAGAAGAGGGAGTTGCAAACTGTCAGGAGTACGCCGCACACAAGCAAAATCGAAAGTAGAACGGCGATACACTTGAACGCCTGACTTTTGAAAAACTGTTTAGCCGTCATTTATTTGCCCTCCTTTTGCTTTTTAACTTTTTTGTAGCCGAAGGGTTTTCTCACGATATACGTGTCAATCAGAGGTACGAGAAGGTTCATAAGCATAATTACGAACGATACGACCTCGATTTTCGTAAGGTAGCGGAGCAGTGCGGTTAAAACGCCGAGTGCAACGTAGTAAACAATCTGTCCGTAAACGCCCTTGGGCGAGGTCACGTAGTCGGTCGCCATAAATATCGCGGCGAACATAAGACCGCCCGACAGCATATAGTCGAGGAAAAGCTTAATCTCGAAGGTTTTCGAGCCCATAGCCGCAAAGCATACCGAAAGGAAGCACGCTACCACGATAAACAGAAGGGGCTGCCACCATTTGATGACCTTGCGTACGACTAAATAGATATATCCGAGCAGGAGCGCCGCCTTGCAGGTTTCGCCTATACAGCCCGCGACGCCCGTGCCTAAGAACAAGTCGAGCCAAGCCATATGACCCGCGGGGGCTTCGGTATTGAGAAGCCAGCCCGAAAGGTGGGTTGCGTCGGTGAACAACTGGCTGTCGGCGTTTACGGGGTTAATCGCGCACGCGGTGTAAATGGAGAGCGAGAAACTTAAAAACATAAATATTCTGCCCGTAGCCGCGGGGTTGACGAGGTTTTTGCCCGTGCCGCCGAATACCATCTTTACCAAAGCTATCGCGAAGATTGCGCCGATTAAAACTTCGTACCACTTGACGGTGGAGGGAAGTATGAGCGCGAGGATAAGTCCGGTGACCGCCGAGGTGTAGTCGAACTGTTTCCACCACTTTTTGCAGACCTCGCCCGCCTGCTTGGAAAAGCCCTTATTCTTAATAAAGAAATATACGAACTCGGTTGCGACCGCCGCAAGCACCGCCGTGATTTCGAGAATAAACGCGTTTAATCTGAAATATACGATGCCCATTACCGCCGCAGGCAAAAGCGCAATCAGCACGTCGAGCATTATGCCCTTGGTCGTGCGCTTGGATTTCACGTGGGGAGGGGTGGATATTACTATGCTGTTATCCATTTATTTGTCCTCCTTTTTCGCTTCTTCGTTAACCGCTTGGGTATTCTCTTTAACCGCCGTGTTTTCAACTGCCATGTCCGTCTTTTTTATGCTCTCGTCCAAAGCTTTTTCAACTGGCTTTTCGACGATTTTGCCGTCCTCGGAAAGGGGGACGGTGGGCGCCGACCTTCCCTTCTGGTCGACGGGCTTGGGCGAGGGTGCGCGAACAGCCTTTCTGTGCATATACGATTTGGTCTTTCTTATCGCCTGAATTAAAGGGCGCTTTGCGGGACAGGTGAATTCGCACGCGCCGCACTCTATGCAGGCAAGAGTGTTGCCGAGCTTAGCCGCCGTGTCGAAGTCGCCCGCCGCCGAGTAGAACGCCGTCTGCATAGGCATTAAGTGCATGGGACACACGTCCGCGCACATACCGCAGTTGAGGCAGGGAGTGGGTTCTTCCGCCGCGGCTTCTTTCTCGGATAAAAGCAGTACGCCCGAGGTAGTCTTGTGCGTATACACGTCGTAGGTGGCAAGCGCAAGACCCGTCATAGGACCGCCCTGAATGACCTTTTTGGGCGGGATAGATTCGCCGCCGCAATAGTCGACGATGTCGTTTACGCGCGTGCCCACCCTGACCCAAAGGTTCTTGGGCTCTTTTACCGCACCGCCCGAAACGGTTAAAATGCGTTGGTAGAGGGGCTTGCCCTTTTCCACAGCCTCGCATACGGCGAAAGCGGTGGCAACGTTCTGCACCACGACGCCGCTGTCGGCGGGCAGCTTGCCTATGCCGACCTTTCTGCCCGTGGTAACGTAGATGAGGTGCTTTTCACTGCCCATCGGGTACTGCTTTTTAAGTATTACAGGCTGAATATCGTCGTAATTTTCGAACGCGGTTATGCAGTCGGGCTTGTTCGCCTCTATGCCGATGATAATCTTGTCCACGCCCAAAGCCTTGGCAATGTAGCGCGCGCCGCGAGCAATCTCGTCGGTGTTTTCCAGCATAAGACGGTGGTCGCACGTAAGATACGGTTCACACTCCGCGCCGTTTAATACCAGTGTGTCGACGGGGGTGCGGGGCGCAACCTTGACCGCCGCGGGGAAGCCCGCGCCGCCTAAGCCTACTATGCCGCAGTCTTTAATGCGCGCCTTGATATCGTCTGCCGAAGGCTCGCTCAAAGGGGGCAGGTAAGCTTTTTCGTCCGAGCCGTCGCCCTTTATAACGACGTAAGTTTCCGTGCCGCCGTTCGCGCCGACCAAAGGCTTGATATCTACGACCTCGCCCGCAACGCTTGCGAACACGTTCGAAGAAATCGCGCCGTCGGCACTCGCTATCAGCTCGCCCTCTTTAACCTTCTGCCCTTTTTCCACTATGCACGCTGCGGGTTTGCCCAGCGACTGCGACAGCGAAATATAAACTTCCGCAGGCTGAGGCATAATCTCCGTAGCCTTATCGCACGCAAGCGACTTTCTGTCGTGCACGTGAATACCGGCAAAGAAAGGTTTTCCTTTTATTGCTTTCAAATTTAACCTCCTTGGTCTATGTTGTTTATTTTTTTAATTCCCGTCAAACGCAAAAACACGCTTGTGGGAACCCGCTTGACTAAAACCGTTACCGCTGCGCCTATGAACGCGCCCGACAGAACTCCAAGTAAAATGAGATAGGGCATATACGAATACGCGACGGTGGTGGAGTACACCGCGACGAAAATCAGATTCTGAGTAACGTTGTGGGCAACCGCCGCAATCACGCTTACGCATATAACCGAAATTTTGGGGTGAACGCAGTATAATAAAAGAGAGCTTGCCGCCATCGATACCACGCCGCCCGTAAACGAGTACATCACAGCCGAAAGATTGCCCGCAAATATCGCGCCGAGTAAGGTACGCGCAACGACGATTATAAAGGCTTCAACGGGTGAGAACATTATGAGCGCGGTAAACGAAAATGCGTTCGCAAGCCCTAACTTAGCCCCCGGTATAATTAAAGGGGGGAAGAGGTTTTCAATCAAAAAAGTTATAAGGCTCAGAGCGGTAAGCACGCCGAGCGCCGCCAACTTTTTCGCATTAAAGAATTTTTCACCCATATCGTATCAATTATATACCATAATTTATAATTAGTAAATAGCCTTAGGCAAAATTCGGTAAAAAATATTTCGCAGAAATCTCACAATTCCGCTTATTGACAAAATGCATAAAGTCAATTATAATGTCGTGTGGAAAAGGAGAAAAATAAATGGATTTCGAATATAAGAGAAAGAACTACTACAAGGAAGCGGACGAAAAGGAATTAAAGGTAATTTTCGATTATGCGGAAGGTTACAAGAAGTTTTTATACACTTCCAAGACCGAGCGCGGCGCAACGGCGACGGCGAAAAAGCTGTGCGAAGAGAGGGGATACAAGCCCTATGCGTTCGGCGATAAGATAAAGGCGGGCGACAAACTCTATTTCGTCAACCGCGACAAGAATATCTTCATAATCAGGGTGGGCACGAAGGACGTGGCAAAACACGGCGTCAAGATTATGGCAGCGCACGTCGACAGCCCCCGCCTCGATTTAAAGCCCAACCCCGTTTTCTCGGACGGCGGTATGGCTTACTTAAAGACGCACTACTACGGCGGAATTAAAAAATATCAGTGGACGACCATTCCCCTCGCGTTGCACGGCGTCGTCGTGTTAAAGGGCGGCAAGTGCATGAACGTGTGCATCGGCGAAGAGGAGGGCGACCCCATATTCTACATTTCCGACCTGTTGCCCCACCTCGCGCAGGAGCAGAGCGCAAAGCCGCTCGGCACGGCAATCAGCGGCGAAAATCTCAACGCGCTTCTCTCGTGCATACCCGACGGCGGCGACGAAAAGGACGACGTAAAGAGCGCGGCGTTAAAGCTTTTACACGACAAGTACGGCATAACAGAAATCGACTTCCAGACGAGCGAGCTTTGCTTCGTTCCCGCGGGTAAGCCCCGCGACGTGGGACTCGACAGAGCGCTCGTATCGGGCTACGGTCACGACGACAAGGTGTGCGCTTACCCCGAAATGACGGCGCTTTTCGACAGCAACACGCAGGACACGGTAATCGCCGTGTTTGCCGACAAGGAAGAGACGGGCAGCTACGGCGTGACGGGCATGCAGTCGCGCGTTATCCTCGATTTAATCGAGTGCATTTCCCGCGGGCTCGGCGCTGACCCCGTGCTCGTGCGCTATAACTCCAAGTGCGTTTCCGCCGACGTCACCGCGGCTTACGACCCCGCGTATTCGGACGTTTACGAAAAGAGAAACTGCTCCTATATCAACTGCGGCGCTTCGCTTACAAAGTACCACGGCGCGCGCGGAAAGAACTCGACGAACGACGCTTCCGCCGAAATGGTGGGGTATCTTCGCGACGCGTTCGACGACGCGGGCGTAATCTGGCAGACGGGCGAGCTCGGCAAAATCGATATAGGCGGAGGCGGCACGGTTGCAATGTATATCGCCAACCTCGGCATAGACACCTGCGATATGGGCGTGCCCGTACTTTCGATGCACGCTCCCTACGAGATAATTTCCAAAGCCGACCTTTACGCTATGCACAAGGCAATGGTTGCTTTCTTAGAGAAATAATTTAATAAACAAATCAGCCCCCGCACGGGTCGTGCGGGGGCTTTATTTACGCCATATTACGGGGGTAATCGTGTTTAAACGTGAAAAATCGCCTTTAAAATCAAGCCGAATATAAAGGTTGCGAACGCGCCCACGAAGGCAAGCGCAATCTTGTTTATAACGTCCATTCTTTTTTGTCTTTGGTTACGCTTGTAGGCGAGCCCGCTCTCCCGCAGTGAGATAACGTACATCTTTTCGCCCTTGCGCTCGGAAGAAATTACGTCTAAATAGCCGTCGGTTTGCAGTGCGGTGAGCGCGTCGTCTAAACGCTGAACGCTGTATTTGCGCCCTACGGGTAAAATGCTCATTATGTCCAGCGGGGAAATAAGACAGCCGTCCGTGCCGTCGCAAAGACAGTACACCGCGCTCATAACGTCGTTTTCGCAGCGGTTCATTACAGCACCGTCCCTAAAACCGCGGCAACTACGCCGCCCGCCGCCCCGCCCAAAAAGGCGAAGAGCGAGAGGAATATATAAGTTTTTTTGGTGAGCGTCTGCACCGTATTTACACCGACCGACCTTGCGGTTTCGCAAATCTCCGCCTGTTTGGGGGCTTCGAATTTTTTCAGACACTCGATACAGAAGGCGCTTCCACGTGCGTATTTTACGTTGATATATCCGCCGCCGTTTAAGTTTTTCAGCGCGGCTTCCAGCGTTTCGCGGTTGCGCATACCGTCGGGCAGACAGTCGAGAAGTTCTTCCTCGTAAAAAATTTTATATCCGCCCATACCGGCGTCGCATAAAAGCGCGGAAAGATTGGTGCACATTTCTTCCATATATTAAAATAATGGCACAGTTTCCGCGTTTTTATTCAGTTGCCGCTTTGCGTGCCCGCCATGCTCGCGCCTATTACGAAAACTGCGACCGCGGCAAACATAATCACGTAACTGAGTATCTGTATGATTTTGCAGAGCTTATTTGCCGCCTTGCGTTTCTGAGCGTTTACAAACGACATTGCGGCAAGCGAGCAGGTCATACTTGCAATCAGCATATAAACTCCCGCGCCGTATATAAAGAACGATAAGCCGAAAAGAATACACGCCGCGGCAAAGCAGCCTATGGCAACGTATAAAAGAGTAAAGGTGGGTTTTTCGGTGTTTTTATCTTCATTGTTCATCGCGTCTTTCCTCCGTATGCGCGTTCGGCGCAACAAGAATGGTCTTAAAGTCTGTGTAAACTACAAAGCCCGCGTTCGAGCCGCTCGGCTTTTTGACGTATTTTTTCAAGGCGTAATCGACGGCAACCTTGTCCTTTTCCCGCGCTTCCGAGTAGTACGCGCACACCTCGGCGGCAAACTTGATTACCTCGTCCGTCGCCTCTTTGCCGTCGCACAAAACCGCAACGTGGGAGGAGTGGAAGGTCTTTACGTGCAGCCATAAATCGCTTGCACCCAGCCCCTTTGTCAGGCGGTCGTTCTGCGAATTGTTGCGCCCGCACAGTACCGTAAAACCGCCGCATAAGTACTTGCGGAAGGGACTTAATTCCTCTGCTTTTTTGCCGCCCTTTTTGCCCTTTTCTTTCTTGGGTGCGGGCAACAGCGAAAGGGAGATAAGCTCCTCCTCGGTCTCGGTCAAATCGTGCAAATCCTCGGCGAGTTCTATGTTTTGGATAATGGTGTTAAGGTAGGCAAGCCGAGCCTCGCTTTCCTGCTTTTGCGCCGTAACCGTCTGTGCCGTGCGCCGCAGTTTCTGATAGCGTTTATAGTACTTCTGCGCGTTCTGCGAGGGGGTCAGCCGCGGGTCGAGTTCTATCGTGATTTTGCCGCAGTTTTCGTCGTAGTAATTTACCGCCTCGAATGAGCGCATACCCCGTTCGACGGCGTATATGTTGGCGGTAATCAGCTCGCCTTTTAATTTTATGCCCTCGGCTTTATCACATTCTTCAAGCTTTTCAAGGCTCAAAGCGAGCCGCTTTTCAACCTTTTTCCGCGCGGAATTTACGGCGGAAACAAGCCTGCGCTTTTTATCGGTAAACCGCTTTTCGTTAACCTGCCGCGTGTAGAAATCCGCCTGCGCTTCAAGCAGTGTTTTATACGCTTTCGCGCCTTCGGTTAGCCGCGCTTTGAAGTCGACGGGCGCGCCGTCGCGGTATACCACGCAGGGCTGATATTCGGGCGAGTTGACGTATCCGTACACGTCTTTTGCGCTTACGTTTGCGCCGTATAAATTTACTATGTCGAGGGCGGTCACGTAGGCGATTCCCGCAACGTTGTCCGCCAGAAATTTAGCGGGGTCGCCGCTCAGATTTTCAAACGTACTTTCGACCGCGGAGAGGTCGGTGGGGTCGCACTTGTCCTGCTTTTCTGGCAACGCGTATTTCGCGCCGCTCATCATAACGCGCCGCGCGCCCGTCTCCAAAGAGGCGGTCTTTAAAGCGCCCGCGATTATTCCGTCCTTTACGAGCACCGCGTTCGAGTACTTGCCCATTATTTCGAGATAAAGCCGCATATCGGTAATTTCGAATTCGGAAAAGCACTTGAAATCGAAGTACAGAACGCGCTCGAAGCCGACCTGCTTGACCGCCGTAATTTCCGCGTTCTGCAAGTGCTTGCGGAGAAGCATACAGAAATTGGGCGCGGTTTTCGGGTTGGGTAAATCGAAGCTTTCGCCCGCGCTTACACGGCAGTATTTCGCGGATAAATCGATATCGAGTTTAACCGTGCCGCCGCGCGTGTATATTAAAAGCGAGAGTAAATCTTTTTCGGGCTGATTGATTTTGGAAATCTTTCCGCCTACGAACAGATTTTCAAGCTCTGCGGTAATATATCGTAAAGTAAACGCGTCCTGCGGCATAGTAGTTCCTTAAAATATATTTATTTTAATTATTATAACCTAAAAAAAGTCAAAAGTAAAACGCAAAGGCTCTTAAAAACGCTTTTCAAAATAAAAGAATTGTGTTAGAATATTGACCGAACGATATTTTTGGTAAACAAATCAGGAGAAAATAAATGAATTATTCATTCGAAACAGCTGAAAAAAGCACGGTAAAGCTTACAATCACCTTTACGGGCGCAGAGTGGAACAGCGCCGTTGACAAAGCGTATTTGAGAACGCGTTCGAGATACGCCGTTCCCGGTTTCAGAAAGGGCAAGGTACCCAAGCCCGTTCTCGAAAATTATTACGGCAAGGGCGTTTTCTTCGACGAGGCGGTTAACGTGCTCTATTCCGAGCACTATCCCGAAATCCTCGAAAAGGAAAGAGCGAACTTTACGGCAGTCGGCGCACCCGACCTTGCGGTCAGCGAATTCACCGACGAAAAGGTTACGTTCACCGCGACCGTGCCCGTTAAGCCCGAAGTAAAAATCGGACAATACAAGGGTTTAGAAATCAAAAAGTATGAATATAATGTAACCGATGCGGAAATAAAGACCGAAGCGGACAAAATTCTTTTGAGAGAGGCAAAGACGGTCGACGTTACCGACAGAGCCTGCAAGAGCGGCGATACGGTAAATATCGACTTCGCGGGTTCGGTTGACGGCGAAAAGTTCGCGGGCGGCTCGATGGAGCACTACGACTTGGAGCTTGGCAGCGGCTCGTTTATCCCCGGCTTCGAGGAGCAGGTTGCGGGTATGAAAATCGGCGAGGAAAAGGACATCGTCGTTCACTTCCCCGCGGACTATCAGGCTGACAATTTAAGGGACAAGGACGCAACCTTCCACATTAAGCTTCACGCAATCAAGGGCAAGGAGCTTCCCGAGCTTACCGACGAGTACGTTAAAAAGCACGCGGGCTGCGACACGGTTGCCGACTATACGGCAAGGGTAAAGACCCGTCTTGAAAACAAGGCTAAGAACGACAGCCGCGACCAGACGGAAAACAGCATTTTGCAGGCTATCTGCAACACGTGCGAATGTGAAATCCCTCAGGCAATGATTGAAAGCGAAATCGACGGAATAGTAAACAACTTCGCCCAGAGGCTTTCGTATCAGGGCTTACAGCTTAAAGATTATATCGAGTATATGGGTCAGACGATGGAGCAGTTCCGTGCGCAGTTCGCCGAGCAGGCAAGAAGCCACGTGCTCACCCAGCTCGTAATCGAAAAGATTATAAAGGACGAAAAGATAACCGCAACGACCGAAGAAATCGAGGCGGAGATTGCAAAGCAGGCTGAATCGGTTGAAAAGACGGTCGAGGAATACAAGAAGAATCTCGACGCGAGAAGAATGGAGTATATCGCAAACGATATCGTAATAACCAAGCTTTTCGACTTCCTCACTGCAAACAACAATCTTGTTGCTTAAATCTTACTTAGGAAATAAGACGTTTTCCGCGGCGGCTGTAACTTTAAAAGGGTTTTGCCGCCGCAAATAAATTTACGCCCCGTTTCGGGCAAAAGGAGTTATTATGATTAACGAAAAGAATACGCTTGTACCCTATATCGTAGAGCAGACGTCGAGAGGCGAGCGTTCGTACGACATTTATTCGCGTCTTTTGGAAGACAGAATAATATTTTTAAGCGGCGAGATTAACGACGCGGTGGCAAACACGGTCGTAGCTCAGCTCATCTACCTCGAAGCAAAGGACCCTTCCAAGGACATCAACCTCTATATCAACAGCCCCGGCGGCTCGGTATCGGCGGGTCTTGCAATCTACGACACGATGAATTATATCAAGTGTGACGTTTCGACGATATGCATAGGTATGGCGGCGTCTATGGGTGCGTTCCTTTTGTCGAGCGGCACGAAGGGCAAGAGATACGCTCTTCCCAACAGCGAGATTATGATACACCAGCCCCTCGGCGGAGCGCAGGGTCAGGCAAGCGATATCAAGATTGCCGCCGAGCATATCTTGCGCACCAAGAAAAAGCTCAACACAATCTTAGCTGCAAACAGCGGCAAGCCCATCGAGCAAATCGAGCGCGATACCGACAGGGACAACTATCTTTCCGCAGACGAGGCTATGAACTACGGACTTATAGACAAAGTTTTCTCGAAGAGATAATTTTTCGTTCAAACGGTCAATAATAGTTTTTGTACCGCCAATTTGCGGCGGCGTAAGGGAGTATTAAATGAAAAACGCTCAGAAATTCTGTTCGTTCTGCGGCAAGCCCGAGGATTTGGTTAAAAGACTGATTGCGGGGCAGAACGACGCGTTTATCTGCGACGAATGCGTGGATATATGCAGGGATATGATAAGGGATACGGTGGACGAAAAGTCCGAGCCCGTGCCTTTAAAGAAGCCCTCCGAAATAAAAGAAGAGCTGGACAAATACATCGTCGGTCAGGACGAGGCGAAGAGGGTTTTGTCGGTTGCGGTATACAATCACTACAAGCGCATAAACAATTCGCTTTCGGGCGGCGACCTCGACGACGTCGAAATAGAAAAGAGCAACATTCTGCTTTTGGGACCTACGGGTTGCGGTAAGACCTTGCTTGCGCGTACGCTTGCGAAGATTTTAAACGTGCCTTTCGCGACGACCGACGCGACCACCTTGACCGAGGCGGGCTACGTTGGCGAGGACGTCGAGAACATTCTTTTAAAGCTCATTCAGAACGCCGACTATAACGTCGAAAGGGCGCAGCGCGGCATAATCTATATCGACGAGATAGACAAGATAGCGAGAAAGAGCGAAAACGTTTCGATAACCCGCGACGTTTCGGGCGAGGGCGTACAGCAGGCGCTTTTGAAAATAATCGAAAGCACGGTTGCCAACGTTCCCCCGCAGGGCGGCAGAAAGCACCCCCAGCAGGAGTGTTTAAGAATTGACACAACCAACATTTTATTCATCTGCGGCGGCGCGTTCGTAGGGCTTGACAAAATCGTGCAGGCGAGAAGGGATACCGCGTCGCTCGGCTTTGGCGGCGAGGTTAAGAGCGCGGATACCGACGTTTATAAGGCGCTCGAAGAGGTCAAGCCTCAGGATTTGACCAAGTTCGGACTTATTCCCGAGTTCGTAGGGCGCGTGCCCATCGTGGTTGCGCTTCACCCTCTGGACGAGGCGGCGCTTGTAAATATTCTGACCGAGCCGAGAAACGCGATAATCAAGCAGTACCAGAAGCTTATGGCGCTCGACGGTGTTAAGCTTGTAATCGAGGACGAGGCGGTCAGGGAAATAGCGCGCACGGCGATAAACTTAAAGACGGGCGCAAGGGGATTGCGTACGATTATCGAGGGCTTTATGACTTCGGTTATGTACAAAGTTCCCTCGGAAAAGAACGTCGAAGAGGTTATCGTCACGCAGAAGTGCATTACCGACAGGGCAGAACCCCGCATAATTTATAGTAAAAGCGCATAATTGAGGGGGAAGTTTTAGCTTCCCCTTTTTTTGCAGATTGAGGTATTTTTTATGTCAGAAGAAGAAAACAGATTTCTTCCCGTCGTGGCGCTTCGCGGCAGAGTGGTATTGCCGTACGTCACCACGTCGTTCGACGCGGGCAGACTTATAACGCTCGCCGCGGTTAAAAACGCGCTCGAAAAGGGCAAGCTTTTAATTGCAGTTGCCCAGCGCGACGAAAAGAAAGAACAGATAACGGAAGAAGACGTATACACCGTGGGAACCGTATTGTCGGTTGCCCGCGTATCCAACCTTCCCGGCAACCGCGTGCGCGTTACGGGCAAGGGGCTTTACCGTGTAAAAATCAAAAATCTGTATGCGGACGGCAACTGTCTTTATGCGTACGGCGAGAAAGCGCCCGTAAAGGCGGACGAGCCCGCATTGGAAGAGGCTTACTTCCGCAGTGCACGTTATTCTATGACCGAGATTATAGAAAGCCCCGCCAACCGTCTTATAGGCGAGGACGTCACCGACGTCCTGAAAAACGGCGAGAACAAGGAGGAGTTCGTCTACACGGCGGCAAACGTAATTAAGCTCTCGGTCGACAAGAAACAGGCACTTTTGGAGGCGGACAAGCTTACCGCCAAATTCGACCTTTTAATCAACTATCTGAACGACGAGGTCGAGATAACCAAGCTGGAAAAAAAGATTAACGCAACGGTTAAACGCAACATAGAGAAGGGGCAAAAGGATTTTTATCTGCGCGAACAGCTCAAAGCCATACACACCGAGCTCGGCGACGACGAGAACGAAAAGCTCGAGCTCGAAGAGAAAATCAAGGCTAAGGGTATGCCCGAAGAGGTCGAGGAAAAGGCGCTCAAAGAGCTTGGGCGTATGTCGCGTATGCAGTCCTCCTCGCCCGATTATAACGTAATCCGCAACTATATCGACTGGCTGCTGGATTTGGAGTGGAGCTATGCTACGACCGACACCGAAAAGCTTTCGGACGCGGTCGATATCTTAAACGCAGACCACTACGGTCTTGAAAAAATCAAGGAAAGAATAACCGAATACCTCGCGGTATTAAAGCTCACGGACGGTATGAACGCGCCCATTCTGTGCTTTGTCGGTCCTCCGGGAGTGGGCAAAACGTCGGTTGCGACGTCGGTTGCGCGTGCGCTCGGCAGAAAGTTCGTGCGTATGAGCTTGGGCGGAGTGCGCGACGAGGCGGAAATCCGCGGTCACAGAAAGACGTACGTCGGCGCAATGCCGGGGCGCATTATAAACGCAATGAAATCGGCGGGCTCGGTTAACCCCGTGTTCCTTCTGGACGAGATAGACAAGCTCTCGTCGGACAGCGTGCACGGCGACCCTTCGAGCGCGCTTCTGGAAGTACTCGACCCCGCGCAGAACTCGACATTCCGCGACAGATATTTAGAGGTGCCGTACGACTTGTCCAAGGTGCTGTTTATAACGACGGCTAACGACCTTTCGACAATCCCCGCGCCCCTTTTGGACAGAATGGAAATTATACAGCTTTCAGGCTACACCCCCGAGGAAAAGCGTGAGATTGCCAAGCGCTATCTTATCCCCAAAAAGATTGCGGCTAACGGTTTGCACGAGGGTGAAATCACTTTTTCGGACGGTGCGGTAGACGCGATTGCCGAGGGGTACACGCGCGAGGCGGGCGTGCGCTCTTTGGAAAGGCAGATAGACGGCGTGTGCCGCAAAATTGCCGTTAAAAAGGCTAACGGCGAGAGCTTTAAATTTAAGATTAAGGCGGAAGATATCGCCGAATTTCTGGGTGCGCCACGCTTCGAGCGCGGCGACGAAATGCCGAAAAACAATCTTGTCGGTGCGGCTTGCGGACTTGCCTGGACGTCGGTCGGCGGAACTACGCTTACAATCGAGGTGTCGGCAATGCAGGGCAAGGGCGATATACTTTTAACGGGCAAATTAGGCGACGTTATGAAGGAGAGCGCCCGCGCGGCGATAAGCTATATCCGCTCGAACGCTTCTGATTACGGTTTGACCGACGAGCAGTTTTCAACCACGGACATTCACGTGCACGTGCCCGAGGGAGCGACGCCCAAGGACGGACCGAGTGCGGGCATTACAATGGCTACGGCGATATTGTCCGCGTTCACCAAAAAGCCCGTGCGCCGCGACATTGCGATGACGGGTGAAATAACCTTACGCGGCAGAGTGCTTCCCATAGGCGGATTGAAGGAAAAATCGCTTGCCGCCTACCGCATCGGAGTGCGCGACGTAATCATTCCGCAGGGCAATATAAAGGACCTCGAAGAGGTGCCCGAAGTGGTAAAAGAGAGTGTGCATTTTATCCCCGTCGAGAGCGTCGGCGACGTATTCAAAAACGCGATAATCGGCATATAGTACGGGGGTAATCCCGTAAAATACTAATTTGTCGCAATAATAAACAAAGGAGAATATGTCGGGTTAATCTAATGAACAGTGTTTGGAGAAGAGGGACGTTTTGGATTGCCCTTATTGCAAGTTTAATAGGCGTCGGCGTGTTGGCGTTTGCGTCATATTATACGCTGGCAACCAGAAATAAGCTCAGCCGTTACGTTGAGATTAACGCTGTCGTTATCGATTATAAAGAATCGATTTCGGAAACGGATGACAGCTATAATATTCTGTATGCCGAAATTGTGCAATACCAGGTGAACGGCGTTACTTATAAAGCAACCAACAGCGCTTCTTCAAACAGTCCGAAAAGGATAGGCAGTCAAATAAAGATTGCTTATAATCCCGCTAATCCCTCGGATTGCATATTTGTGAGCAGCGAAAATTTACTGTTTGTGGTTTTGTTTGTTTTCGGCGCAGCATTTTTAGCTATCGGAATTCTATTTACTGTTCGTCTTGTCAGAACGTTGAAATGAAAGAGTCGAGGTATAGCGCCGTGAAAAAAGCCGTTAAAAGGTGGGAGTTCTGGGTATCAATCGTCGGTCTTTTAATCGCGGCGGGACTGTTGGCTTTTTCCGTATATTACACCGTTACCACAAGCCGTAAACTCTCGGCTTATACACATATAAACGCCGTGACGGTCGGATATAATTTGGAAACGACGGGCGCGGGCACAGACAGACATTCGAACTTTTTTGCGGTAGTCGAATACGAGGTTGACGGCATCACTTACAGGGCTCAGGACAAAATGTCGGTAGACATTGTTGACAGGGTGGGTAAACTCCGCGAAATCGCCTACAACCCAGACAACCCCGCGGAATGCCTTTTTGTTAAAAGCGAAAAGTCGGGCTTTGCGTTTCTGTTCATTTTTAGTGCGGGCTGGACGGCGATGGGGGTTGCGATTGCAACCTATTTGGTCAAAGATTTAAAACGGGAAAAACTTATGAATACATATTCCAACGCAAAATTTATTACGAGCGCAGCGACGAAGGAGCAGTTTATCACAACCGATAAGCCGATAATTGCCGTGTGCGGCAAGTCGAACGTGGGCAAGAGTTCGTTTATAAATATGCTTGCAAATCAGAACAAGCTTGCCAAAGTATCGGGCGAGCCGGGGCGCACGCGCCTTGTCAACTACTTTGATTTCGGTCAGTTTATTCTCGCCGACCTGCCCGGTTACGGCTACGCAAAGGTTAGTAAGAGCGAGAAGGAAAAGTGGGCGAAGCTCTTAGACGATTTCTTTGCCGAAGGTTGCACGCCTGCGCACGTGTTTGCGCTTTGCGATATCCGCCACGAGCCGACCGAGAACGACAAGATAATGGTCAATTATCTGTATCAGCGCATAATACCTTTCACGGTAGTCGCAACCAAGGCGGACAAGCTTTCCAAAGCGCAGATGAATAAGGCGCTTACAACCCTTTCGACGTCGTATACCTGCGGACGTGACGCAATTATTCCCACATCCGCACAGACGCGTTACGGGCTTGAACGCATAATCGAAGAAATAAATAAAGTTGTCGAAAGACATAAAAATATGGAGGATTGAAATGGGATTTTTAACGGGTAAAACTGCAATAATAACGGGCGCGGGTTTTGCCGCTTTAAGCGACGGGCGCTGCGGCTCGATAGGTTACGGCATTGCCACGGCTTATGCGAAAGAGGGCGCAAACCTTGTTATCACGGGCAGAAACGTAAAGAAGTTAGAGGACGCCAAAAAGGCGCTCGAAGGCGAATACGGGATAAAGGTTCTCGCCGTTGCCGCCGACGTCAACGCGGGTGCGGACAATCTTGCTGTAGTCGAGGGAGTAGTCAAAAAGGCGGTTGAGGAGTTCGGGCATATCGACGTTCTCATTAACAACGCGCAGGCTTCGGCTTCGGGCGTGCCTCTTGCCGACCACACCACCGAGCAATTCGATTTGGCGGTATACAGCGGACTGTACGCGACCTTCTACTATATGAAGGCTTGCTATCCCTACCTCAAAGAGAGCAAGGGTTCGGTCATCAATTTTGCGAGCGGCGCGGGGCTTTTCGGAAACTACGGACAGTGCGCGTACGCGGCGGCAAAGGAGGGTATCCGCGGGCTTTCGCGCGTGGCGGCGACCGAGTGGGGCAAGGACGGCATAAACGTCAACGTAATCTGTCCCATAGCCTGGACGGCACAGCTCGAACAGTTTGAAAAGAATTACCCCGAAGCGTTCAAGGCGAACGTTAAAATGCCGCCTATGGGTCACTACGGCGACCCCGAAAAGGAAATCGGAAGAGTGTGCGTTCAGCTTGCCAACCCCGATTTCAAGTACCTGACAGGCGAAACGCTCACGTTGGAAGGCGGTATGGGATTAAGACCGTAATGAACACGAAAGTTAACCTTGCCGCGGGAGTAATGAATATTATTCTTGCCGTGGTGCTCACCGTAAATACGGTAATAATCCTGTTGTGCCTTATCGCGTGCGCCGTTATGCCGATATTGCTTCCCATCTGGTTTTTGCCGTTCGTATTTCTTGTACCGCTTTTCGGGTGCATATTCTTTGTTTCGTTAGCCGCGAACATATGCAACCTTATAGCGGGAGTGGGAACGGTGGTCGCATCGGTAAAGGGCGGGAAAATTTCCGAGATATTCGCAATAATATCGTTGGTTGTCGACACGGTCTTTATCCCCGTATGCGCGCTCTTTTTCGCGTACGGAGTATACTCCGTGCAGGACGAGTATACGGTAAACTGGCTGACGGTTGCGATTACGGTAGCGTCTTCATTAGCTGTCGTGCTTACGGTCGTAAGTATGATATTAAATGCGGTAAGCCTCAACGCAAAGAAAAAGGTTTAAATACATAAAATTAAAAGCGGCGGCTGCCATTC
>CAMWWH010000028.1 GCA_947177975.1 uncultured Clostridia bacterium
GTATTGCGGAAGCAATCGGCACGTTCGTGCTCGTGTTCTTCGCCTGCGGCGTTGCTGTTGTAACGGGCGGAAACACTTTGCACGGCTGGGTTGCAACCGCGCTCGCATTCGGTCTTGTAATCGTTGCGATGGCTTACTCAATCGGCAGAATTTCTGGCTGCCACATCAACCCCGCGGTTTCGCTCGGTTGCCTTATTGCAAAGCGTATGACGGTGAAAGAGTTTTTCGTTTACGTCGCTTCGCAGATTATCGGCGGCACTATCGGCGGCATTGCGCTGGTAGGCATTGTAAAGCTCGGAAAAGTTGACGGTATATTCGGTATCGGTAACGCTTGCAATAACGCTCTCGGTTATAATGCGGCTGACGGTATCGGCAAAATTACCGCGGGCGGCTATATCGGCGCGATACTTATGGAAATCGTACTTACGCTCGTTTTTGTATACGTTATCTTAAACGTTACGAGCGAAAACTCGGGCGCAGGCAAGAAGGCGGGTATAATCATCGGCTTCACGCTTACCCTCGTTCACCTTTTGGGTATCGGCTTCACTGGTACGAGCGTTAACCCCGCAAGAAGCATTGCAACCGCTGTTGCCGACGCAATCTACAACGGCAACACCGACGCGCTTGCTCAGGTATGGATTTTTATCGTAGCTCCTCTTGCAGGTGCGGCTTTGGCGGCGCTTCTGTTTAAAATTCTTCACAAAGAGAAGACTGCTCAGGTTCCCGCAGGCGACGCAGGCGCAGAAAAGGAATAATAAACTAAACTAATTAAAAAGCCCCGCGGCAAATGCCGCGGGGCTTTCATTATTTCAATTAGTGACTGTATCTGTCGTTCTTTACGTTATCGATAGAAAGCTTAGCTTTCTCTACAATGTTTTCAGCAGTGAAGCCGAAGTGTTCGAAAAGCTGTTTAGCGGGACCGGAAACGCCGAAGCTCGTCATAGTGATAAGCTCGCCGTAGTCGCGGCAGTACTTGTACCAGGCGAAGTGGCTCGCCGCCTCGACGCACACGCGCGCCTTGACCGACTTGGGTAAAACCTTTTCCTTGTATTCCTCGTCCTGAGCGTCGAAAATTTCCATACAGGGGATAGAGATGACCCTCGCCTTGATATCTTCCTCAGCTAAAAGCCTCTTAGCTTCCATACAAGGCTCGATTTCCGAACCCGTCGCAATCAGAAGAACGTCGGGGTCTTCGATTGTGCCCGCGATAACGTAGCCGCCCTTCAAAGCCTTTTCGCCCGAGTTGTGCTCGTAGCAAGGCAAATTCTGTCTGGTTTCAACGATGACGGTGGGCTTGTCGGAAGAGAACGCCGCAACGAACGCCGCCGCCGTTTCCTTGCCGTCGCAGGGGCGGAAGACGTTTACGTTGGGGATAGAGCGAACCATAACCAACTGTTCCATAGGCTGATGCGTAGGACCGTCCTCGCCGACGCCTATCGAGTCGTGCGTCATAACGTACACGACGGGAAGCTTCATAAGACCGCTCATTCTGATGCCGGGTTTCATATAGTCGGCGAACGAGAAGAATGTGGAGCAAACTGCGCGCAGACCGCCGTGAAGCTGTATGCCGTTGCAGATAGCGCTCATTGCGTGCTCGCGGATACCGAAGTGTATGTTGCAGCCCTCTCTGTGTTCGGGCGAGAAATACGCGCTGCCCTTGATTTCCGTCTTGGTGGAAGGGGAGAGGTCCGCCGAGCCCGACATAATGTTGGGCGAAACCTTGGCAATCATATTTAAAATCTTGCCGCCGCAGCTACGCGTTGCTTCGGGCTTGTCGAAATCGTAAAGACCGTCGATAGAGCTTACGTCGATGTCAACGCCGCCCATAAACTGCTTGTACTGCGCCGCGAGCATGGGGTAAGCCTTTTCGTACTGAGCGAACAGCGCTTTCCATTCTTCCTCGGCTTTGCACTTGTCCTCGGCAATCGCAAGGCAGTGTTCCTTGACATCCTCGGGTGCTTCGAAGGGAGGCTGGGTCCAGCCGAGGTTTTCTCTTAGCTTTGCAACGTTAGCCTCGCCGAGGGGCGCGCCGTGGCAGTCCGCGCTTCCCGCAAGGGGCGAGCCGTAGCCGATTTCCGTCTTGCAGATAATGATGGAGGGGCGGGTCAAATCGCTCTTCGCGCGGTTAATAGCCGCTTTCAGTGCGCCGAGGTTGTTCGCGTTGTTCACGCGGATAACCTGCCAGCCCTGCGCCATAAATCTGGTCGCGGTGTCCTCGCTGAAAGTGGTTTTCATATTACCTTCGATGGTAACGTCGTTGTTGTCGTATAATAAAATGAGTTTGCCGAGCTTCTGCGTACCCGCAAACGAGCACGCCTCGTAGCCGATACCTTCTTCGAGGCAACCGTCGCCCGTGAGAACGTATGTAAAGTGGTCTACTATAGGATAGTCGGGGCGGTTGAAGAGCGCCGCAAGGTGCTCCTCGGCAACGGCAAAGCCGACCGCGTTCGCCAAGCCCTGACCGAGAGGTCCGGTAGAAGTTTCAACTCCTTCGGTCGTGCCGTATTCGGGGTGACCGGGAGTAAGCGAACCGAGCTGACGGAAGTTTTCCAAATCTTCCTTGCTCACCTTAAAACCGAAGAGGTGCAGAAGGGAGTATAAAAGCATGGAGCCGTGTCCCGCCGAGAGAATGAACCTGTCGCGGTTATCCCATTTAGGGTTCTTGTAGCTGAACGAGAGGAAATCTGCGAACAGCTCGTAACCGATGGGCGCCGCGCCAAGACAAATTCCGGGGTGACCCGACTTGGCTTTCTCGATGGCTTCCGCCGAGAGTACTCTTATTGTGTCAACGCTTTTCTGCTGAACTGACATAAAATTCTCCTTTTAACTTATGTGTTTTATCGTTAGGGTTTTGCCGCCCTTAAGACTTTTTTTCTTCAATGAATTTTTTAAGCGTACCAGTAAAGAGGTAGGGGTATTTTTCGAGAACGTAGTAAAGGCTCTTCGCCATTTTCTTGTTGCCGCCCTTTTCGGTACTTGCAAAGTTGATGGGCATAACGGGGTCGTGCACGCTCATACGTACAAGCGCCCAGCCGCCGCCCTCGCCCTTTTTGAAGTTAATTCTCACGCCCTCGTAATTGTTGGGAGCAAGCGTCCAGCGGGCGTCGTTTTCGGCAAAGTACTTGAGTTCTGCGATAATTCTGTCGCCCTCGCGCTTGAAATCCTCGGAGTGCACGTTAAAGCGTACGCGCACTTCGTCCTCTTCCCAGGGGAGCTTCAAATCGGCAATCAAATCGCTGAGTTTTTCCTTTTTCTGCGCCTGTTCCGCATACGCAATCAAAAGCTTGCATACGAGGTATGCGCCGTCGTCTAAATAGTAGTTGTCGGCAAACGCCGCGTGACCGCTCGTTTCAATAGCAAGGGGGCAGTACTCGCCGCGTGCGTTGCGGCGCTTAGCCTCGTCGATAACGTTTCTGTATCCGCGCTTATAGCGGATATGCTTGCCGCCGAGGTCCTCGATAAATTCGGTCAGTCCGTCGGTGGTTACGCTGTCGGTAACTATGGTGGCGGGCTTTTGCGAAAGTATGGTTGCCGCAGTAAGAGCTACGAGGCTGTCTCTGTTTATCTGAGTGCCGTCGCTGTCGACGATCGCCGCCCTGTCGACGTCGGTGTCGAAAATAATACCGAGCTCCGCGTGGGAGGCTAAAACCGCCTCGCTCAGAGCCGCGATAGCCGCGGGGTCCTCGGGGTTGGGTGCGTGAGCGGGGAAATTGCCGTCGGGTTCGAGATTTATGCTGCCGTCGGTAATCGCGCCGAGCTGCTGCAAAACCTTTCTGGCGAAAAATCCGCCTACGCCGTTGCCCGCGTCGACTATAATGCGCTTGCCGAAGAGGGGAGCGGACTTACCCGTACCCGTTCTGACAAGACTTACAAGCTTGCGGCAGTATGCGTCCATATACGACTGTTCGACAACGCTGCCGAGCTGTTTCGGCAAAGCCTCGCCCTTTTCGGCAAGGTCGATGATTTTGTCGATATCGCTGCCGCTAAGTCCGCCGTCGGGAGTAAAGAATTTAAGTCCGTTTCTGTCGAAGGGCAGGTGTGACGCGGTTATCATAATCGAACCGTCGCATTTCCATTCGCCGTCCTTTAAAAGCATAAACATAGACGGAGTGGTGCTCACACCGCAGTAAAACAGATTGCAGCCGCTTTCCACGACGGCTTTCTGCACCGCGGAGTAGATTGCTTCGCACGAAATACGCACGTCGTTGCCGACGGCAATGTTTAAGACCTTCTTGCCCGTTTTAGCCGACAGCCATTTAAGGTAAGCCTTGGTAATATCGATAATTGCTTCGATAGTCAAAGTCACTTCGCTGTCTTCCGTCTGAACGGCTATGCCGCGGATATCGCTTCCGCTTTTTAAGGATTTATACGATTTCTCTTCCATAGTAAATTTATTATACAATATCCGTACCTGAATTTCAAGTGTTTAAAGGTAATTGAATACAAATTTAGATTAGATAAATTTTCCTCAAATCACGCCGCAAACACTTTATTTTTGATTTGCGTTGTGGTATAATGTCAAAAATATAATTTGTGAATTTTGCAAGAGGGAATTCTTTATGGCAAAAGATAATTTCGTAGAAAATATAGCGGACATCGAAACCGATTTTCCGCAGTGGTATACCGACGTATGCAAAAAGACGCAGCTCGTGGATTACGGCCCTGTAAAGGGTACTATGGTAATCCGCCCTTACGGCTACGCTATCTGGGAAAATATTCAGAAGGAGCTCGACGCGCGCTTTAAGGCGACGGGGCATAAGAACGCGTATTTTCCTCTGCTCATTCCTATGAGCTTTATGACCAAGGAAGCGGAGCACGTCGAGGGCTTTGCCCCCGAAGTGGCGGTGGTAACTCACGCGGGCGGCGAGGAGCTTGCCGAGCCGTTGGTCGTGCGTCCCACGTCGGAAACCATAATCGGAAATATGTATTCCAAGTGGATACAGTCATACCGCGATTTGCCCGTCTTAATGAACCAGTGGGCGAACGTTATGCGCTGGGAAAAGACGACGCGTCCCTTTCTGAGAACGTCGGAATTTTTGTGGCAGGAGGGTCACACCGCCCACGCAACCGAAGAGGAAGCGGTCGAAGAGACTATGAAGATGCTGGGAGTTTACAGGGAGTTTGCCGAAAACGTTCTGGCAATTCCCGTTATCTGCGGCAGAAAGACCGAAAAGGAAAAGTTCGCGGGCGCGGTTGCAACTTACGGTATGGAGGCGATGATGAAGGACGGCAAGAGCTTGCAGTCGGGCACGTCGCACTACCTGGGTCAGAATTTCGCAAAGGCTTTCGATATAAAATTTCTGGATAAGGACGGAGTGCAGAAGTACGCGTACACGTCGAGCTGGGGCGTTTCGACCCGCTTAATCGGCGCGCTGATTATGGCTCACGGTGATAAGCGCGGACTCGTTCTGCCGCCTAAGGTTGCGCCCGAACAGGTCGTAATCGTTCCCATAGCGGCAAAGAAGGGCGGAGTAATCGAAGCGTGCGAAGAGATAAAGGCGCAGCTCGAAAATGCGGGAGTGCGCGTCGTGTTCGACAACACCGACAATTCCCCCGGCTGGAAATTCAACGAGTGGGAAATGAAGGGCGTGCCTTTAAGAATAGAGGTAGGTCCGCGTGATTTGGAGGCGGGAAAGGTGATTTTATTCCGCCGCGATACCTGCGAAAAATGCGAATGTTTAAAGGATAGTGTGGGGGCAACCGTAATTTCGCTGCTCGAAACTGTACAGAAAGATATGCTCGAAAGCGCAAGGGTAAGGCGCGACGAAAGAATTGTCAAGGCTGCGGATATGCAGGGCATACTTGCGGGCGTAGAGAGCGGAAACTTCGTTAAAGCGGGTTGGTGCGGCTGCCGCGAGTGCGAGGATAAAATCAAGGAAAAGACCGCGGCATCGGCAAGAGTTATGCTCGACGAGTTGGAAGACGAGCTGTGCGCCGTCTGCGGCAAAAAAGCCGTACACACAGTCTATTTTGCAAGAGCGTACTGATATATTATTAAGGGGGTAACTCTATGAAATATTGTTCACACTGCGGAAAACAGGTATTGGACGACGCTATAATCTGCCCCGGCTGCGGTTGCAGCGTGCAGTACCCGGGCACGGGCAACGACGGCTTTTCCAAAACCAACAACTATACTCAGCAACAGCAGCAACAACACGTACCGCCGCAGACGCCGCCGTACGCCGACAACTATTCGGCTCTGTGCGTCGCGGGCTTGATAATGTCGTTTTTTCAACCGCTTATCGGTTTGATTTTAAGCATAATCGCCAATAACGAAGCAAAGAGAACGGGCAGCTCGAAATCGCTTTCTCTGTCCAAGGCGGGCATAATTATTTCGTCGGTAATTTTGGGTATCATCGCTCTATGGATTATAATCTGCATAATTCTCGTTTGCGTGCCGGCTTTTATCTACTTATAAAATCGATATTGTCCGCCCCGTTTTCCTGTTGAAAACGGGGCGCCGCTTATAGTACATATGGACGTAATAAAAGAAAAATTAAAAATGCTGCCCGACAGTCCGGGCGTATATATAATGCTCGACAAATTCGGCAACGTAATTTACGTCGGCAAGGCGCGCGTGCTTAAAAACAGGGTGCGGCAGTACTTTCAGCACAGCCCCAAGCCCGAAAAGGTTATGCGCATGGTCGAAAACGTCGCCGACTTCAACTATATCATCACGGCGACCGAAATCGACGCACTCGCGTTAGAGAACAACCTTATCAAAAAGTATAAGCCCAAGTACAACATATTATTAAAGGACGATAAGACATACCCGTATATCAAGGTTGACCTGCGCGAAGATTTCCCCAACTTCTACGTCACGCGCAAGATTAAAAAGGACGGTTGCAGGTATTTCGGACCGTTTATGGGCGGCATAAATTATAAAGATATTCTCGAAACCTGTCAGCTTCTGTTTTCGGTAAGACTGTGCCGTACGCCGATAAAGGCAAACCCTAAGCGCGAGTGCCTCAACTACCATATAGGCAAGTGCTGTGCACCCTGCGCTCACAAGATAAGCAAAGAGGAGTACGCCGAAAAGGTAAAGCTTGCGCTCAGCTTTTTAGACGGCAACTACGCAAAAGCGGGCGAAATTTTAAAAGAGAAAATGCTCAACGCCGCCGAAAACGAGGCTTTCGAGTTAGCTCTCGACTACAAAAACAAGCTTTCAATGCTCTCTAAATTAGAGGCAAAGAGGATTACTTCCATAAACAAACCCATCGACGCGGACATAATCGCGTACGCGGCAAACGGACTGTATTCGGCGGTCAACGTGCTCGTCACGCGCAAGGGCATAATGCAGGGCGGCGCGTCGTTCGCGCTCGACGAGGCGCACGAAAGCGACGCGGAAGCGCTCACGTCGTTTATCACGCAGTACTATTCCGCGCACGAACCCCCGCCCGAAATTATCGCCGAAAGCTATTGCGAAAAGGAGTTCGTCGAAAGCTTCTTCAAGGAAAAGTTGGGTAAGACCGTCACGGTCACGCTTGCCAAGCAGGGTACCAAGGCGCGGCTTTTAGATATGGCGAAAGAGAACGCCAAGGACTATTTAGACAAGTCGGTCGACCGAATAAAGCACAAGGACGATATGACGGTCAACGCGTGCACGCGCCTTATGCAGCAGCTTTCTTTAAGCCGCTATCCGCGCCGTGCGGAGTGCTACGATATATCCAACGTTTCGGGAGTGGACAAGGTCGCGTCAATGGTCGTGTTCGTCGACGGCGAGGCTGACAAGACCTCGTACCGCCGTTTCAGAATAAAAACGGTGGAGGGCGCGGACGACTTCGCTTCGCTCAAAGAGGTGCTTTTGCGGCGGTTATCCAAGCTCGGTACGGATGAAGAGGACAGATTTCCAAAGCCCGATCTGGTAGTAATCGACGGCGGCAAGGGTCAGCTTTCCGCGGTCAAACAGATATTCGACGAGACGGGAGTTACGGATATAGACCTCATTTCGATAGCCAAGCAGGAAGAGGAAATTTTTACTGTGGACTCGCCAGAAAGCATAAAAATCCCGCGCTCGGACTATTCGCTCAGAATGGTGCAGAGAATGCGCGACGAGGCGCATCGGTTTGCCGTAACCTATTTCAGAAATTTGCACTCCAAAAACAGCTTGCAGAGTGTTCTGGACGGCATAGAAGGCGTGGGTAAACAAAAGCGCATTGCGCTGATGAACAGGTTTTCCAATATCGAAAAAATTATGACTGCGACCGAGGAAGAGATAGCCAAAACCGAGGGTATAGGCGCGGCGCTCGCTCACAGAATTAAAGTGTATTTAAACGAAAATTTATGAAAAAGCTTAACTGCAAACTGATTGTTTCCGACTTCGACGGCACTCTTGCAAACTCGGAAAACGAGGTAGGCGAAGAGGTCAAAAACGCAATAAACAATTTCGTGGCGGACGGTGGAATTTTTGCCGTCTGTTCGGGGCGCATACTGCCGTCCGTGCTTCCGCGTGTGCGTGGGTTGGGCTTAAAGGGATTAGTGATTGCTTGTCAGGGCTCGGTTATCGCCGATATCGAAAGCGGAGAAATCATAAAAAACGTCGGCTTTAGGTGCGGGGAAATTTCCGAAATCTGCGCCTTTTTGGAGGAGCTGAACGTCAACGTTCAGGCTTACTATACCGACGGATTTTTCTCGGATTTGCCGAAGGACGATAAGTATTTAAAGGTATACGAGGATATAATAGGAGTTACGGCTCGCCATACCGATAAGCCGTTGTCGGAGTTCGTAGACAGAAGCGGCTTGCCTTTCAACAAGGTTGCAACGCTGTGCAGTCCCGACGGGCAGGCGGAGCTGTTAAAAAAAATCAAGACGAAATTCGGCGAGCGGTTCGACGTGACTTGCAGTGCGAAAGTGCTGATTGAAATATCGCCGCTCGGCGAAACCAAGGGCGCGGCGGTTGAATTTTTATCCGCGCACTACGGAGTGCCGATAGAAAAATGCTGCGCCGTCGGCGACAACTTGAACGACCTCTCGATGATAGAGGCGGCGGGAGTGGGAGTAGCCGTCGGCAACGCGGTAGACGGTCTTAAAGCCGCGGCAAATTACGTTACCGTAACCAACGACGAGGGCGCGGTTGCGAGAGTAATAGAGAAATTCGGGTACATAGAAAATGACTGAAATCTTAGCGCCTGCGGGCGACGAAAAATGCGCGCTTGCCGCAATCGACGCGGGAGCGAACGCAATATATCTGGGACTTTCGGCGTTCTCGGCAAGGAGCAGCGCGGAAAATTTCGGCTACGATTCTCTTGAAAAACTGATTGCCCGCGCGCACCTGTTCGGCGTAAAAATCTACGTTGCAATGAATACGCTCGTCAAGGATAGCGAGCTGGAAGAGTTTATAAAAGCGGCGGTAAAGGTGCATAATCTCGGCGCGGACGCGCTCATTATTCAGGATATCTACCTCGGCGCGTACCTCAAAAAAACCTATCCGCAAATGTGTCTGCACCTTTCCACGCAGGCGGGAGTCTGCAACGCGCTCGGCGCGGCTTACGCGAAAGAATTAGGTTTTTCCCGCGTGATTTTATCTCGCGAAACCGCGCTTGCCGACATTGCGGAAATCGCAAAGATTATCGAAACCGAGGTGTTCGTACAGGGCGCACTCTGCACCTGCTTTTCGGGACAGTGCTATCTGTCCTCGTTTGCGGGCGGCAATTCGGGCAACCGCGGCAAGTGCAAACAGCCCTGCCGCAAGCGCTACTCAATCGACCGCAAGGGGTACGAGGAGCTTGCCTACCGCATTTCGCTGTCCGATTTGTGCGTGGGTGAGGACGTTCAAAAGCTTATAGACGCGGGCGTTTCTTCCTTTAAAATCGAGGGAAGAATGCGCCGCCCCGAGTACGTTTCCGCGGCGGTAACCTACTATAAAAATATACTTGAAGGAAGTAGCAAAAAGAGTGACCTTTCCGCGTTAAAACGCACATATAACAGGGGCAATTACACAAAAGGGTTGGCTTTCGGGCAGGATAAGTCCTTTTTGAGTGCGGCAGTTCAGGGACACATAGGTGAGTACCTCGGCACCGTTTCGGTTGAAAGCGGCAAGTTTATTTTACGTGCTTCGGAGGCCTTGTCCGAGGGCGACGGCTTTAAAATCTTACGCGGCGGCAAAGAGGTAGGCGGCGCTGTATTCGGCGGCAAGGTAAAGGGCGGATATGTTTTAAAGAGCGGGCAAAGGCTTAAAAACGGTGACAAGGTTTTCATAACCACGGACAGCAGACTTAATTTAAAGCTTTTAGATAAAAAGCGCACATTTAAAGTGGAAATATCCGCGCGCTTTGCCGCGGGAGAAAAACCGCAGATAACAGTAAACGGCGGGGTATATACCGCGCCTTTCACGGTCGAAGCGGCGCAGGGCAGACCGTTTACGGTAGAAAATTTTCAAACCTGCTTTAATAAAATAGACACCTATCCGTTTGAAATGGACTATAAAAATATCGAAATTATCGGCGAGGTTTTCGTGCCTCTTTCGCTTTTAAACGCGTTCAGAAGGGAAATTTACGCGCAGATTTTCGGCAATCATTGCCCGAACGGTGCGGAAATGATTGAGGAATGTTTGCAATTGCCGCAAGCCGAAAAACCCGTAAAATGCGGTAAAACGGCGGTAATTGCGCGTTCCTTAAACGGCGTTAAAGCGGATATAGGGATACTCAAACCCGACGGTTATTTTGAGGATATTACCGACCTAATAAAGGGCTTTGAAGGCGAAAAATATCTGTATCTCCCGTCCTATCTTTCGGGTAGTGAGATAGAGCGTATAAAACCGCTAATAAACGCGTTCGACGGCATATATTCGGGGGGCAATTACGCCGTACCGCTTGCAAAAGGCCTGAATAAGAAGCTGTTTGCGGGGGTCGGATTCAATATATTCAATTACCTTTCGTTGAGCTTTTGTCCCACGGATTACGTCGTACTGTCAAAGGAGCTGACCGTAGCGGAGGCCAAGCCGCTTGCCCGCGAAAACACCTTCTATCTGACGGCGGGCGATATCAAGGTTATGGATTTAATTTACTGTCCTTTCGGAAAATCGTGCTCGCAGTGCGACAAGCGTGATTTGTACACGCTCACCGACGAAAACGGCAGAGCGTTCCCTCTGCGCAGATACGAAGTCGGCAGTTGCCGTTTCGAGCTTTTCAACTGTGCCCGACTCGATTTCGAAAACAAATTCACAGGAAACTTGACCGATCTCACGGCGGAGGGCGCAGCCGTTAAAAACCACACCAAGGGGCACACGGAAAACCCCGTTTTATAACTATGGACGTTACAAGCTTACAAAAACTCGAACTTGATAAAATTCTTTCGTCGTGCGCCGCGTTCGCGTGCCTTGCGCCGACCAAGCGCGCGCTCACTGCGTTAAAGCCGTCGGGCGACCTTTCGGTTGTACGCGAGAGGCTTTCTATAACCGCGGAGTGCGACAAGCTCTTGTTCCGCTACGGCGCAGGCAAGGTGGAGTACTTCCCCGAAGTGGGCGACTTGATTAAGCGCGCGGAAAAAGGCTCGGCGCTCTCGTGCGGTGAGCTTCTGGAAGTCAACGCTTTGCTTCGTTCGGCGCGCGTTTGTTTCCGCTCGGTAAATTCGGTTGACGATAGCGAAATAATTTTAATTAAGCAAATCGCATCTCGGCTGTACTTTGACGAGGCGCTCGAAAACGATATAACCGAAAAAATTCTCAACGCAGAGCAGGTCAGCGATTACGCGAGCGACGCGCTCTTTTCCATACGCAGTAAAATCAGAAGCCTCAATGAAAAAATCCGCTCCTCGCTTTCCGAGTACGTCTCGGGCGAGAACACCAAATACTTGCAGGACGGCATAGTCTCAATCCGCGGCGACAGGTACGTTATCCCCGTCAAGGCGGAGTACAAGTCCAAGGTGAAGGGTTTCGTGCACGACCGTTCGCAGTCGGGCGCAACATTTTTTATCGAGCCGGAATACGTGCTCAACTTAAACAACGAACTCATTTCGCTTACCATCGACGAGAGAGAGGAAGTCGAGCGCATTTTGAAATCGCTGTCGGCAAGAGTTGGCGCAATGCGCGAAAGACTTGAAACGGATATGGAAGTGCTCTCGGACATCGACGGCTACTTCGCCCGCGCGGAGTATGGCTATTCTTTAAAGGCGACCTGTCCGCACGTCAATAAGCGCGGTTACGTGAATATCGTCAAGGGTCGTCACCCGCTCGTAGGCAAGGACGAAGTCGTGCCCGTATCGGTTGAGCTGGGCAAGGACTACGCGTTCCTTTTATTAAGCGGCGCGAACACGGGCGGCAAGACGGTCACTTTGAAAATGGTCGGGCTTTTTTGTCTTATGGCGGAGTGCGGTTTGTTTATACCCGCAGCAAGCGGCAGCGAGGTGTGCGCCTTTGAAAACGTGTTCTGCGACGTCGGCGACAGCCAGAGCATAGAGGACAGCCTTTCGACGTTTTCCAGCCATATGACTACGGTCGCGGCAATCTGCGACGGCGCGGACAACGACAGCCTTGTGCTGATTGACGAGTTGGGCGGCGGCACGAACCCCGACGAGGGTCAGGCGCTTGCCCGCGCAGTCACCGAATATCTTTTAAAGCAGGGAGCAAAGGGTATTATCACCACGCACTTCACGGCGCTCAAAGAGTTTGCATACACGCTGGGCGGAATAGAGAACGCGGCGATGCAGTTCGACAGCGCGACGTTAAAGCCGCTGTATTCGATAAAGATAGGTCTTGCGGGCGCAAGTAACGCTCTCGCCGTTTCGCGCCGCCTCGGAATGAATCCCGAAATCTTAGCCGCCGCCGAAAGCTATCTCTCGGACGAGGGCAGAACTTACGACAATATTTTAAAGCGCGCCGAGGACAGCCGCATTAAAGCGCAGGAAGCCGAGGCGAGAGCCGCCGCCTTGGAGCGTGAGTGGGAGATTAAGTGCGAGCAGGCGAAAAAGCTTGCCAACACTCTGGAGAGCGAGAAAGCGAGGCTGGGCGCAAGCGCGCGTGCCGAGAGCAGGCGCATTATCAACGAGCGCACCGCCCGTGCCGAGGAGCTTTTAGCCGAAATCGAGGGGATTTTCAGCAAAGAGGAAATCACGCAAGCCGATTTAATCCGCGCCCGCACTCTCAAAAACAAATTGAAGGACGAGGCTTACAACGAGGAAGAGCACGTCACAATCGACAATTTCAGACCCGCGACGGCGGAGAGCATAAAGGTTGGTGGCGAGGTGTTCGTCGAAAGTATGGGCAGTCGCGGCACCGTGCTGTCGTTCAATCCCGCAAGGGGCGAGGCGGAGGTTGCCTGCGGCAGTATAAAGCTGCGCGTAAAAATTTCCGCGCTAAAAATTATTCCGCCCGCGCCTCCGAAAAAAGATAAAAGGCAAAAGCCCGTCGACAAGGTAAAGGTTGTAAAAAAATTCTCGCCCGCACAGCCCCTTTTCGAAATCAACGTAATAGGACTGACGGTGGACGAGGCGCTTGTCGAGGTCGAAAATTTTATCGATAAGGCGCTTACCGACAATTTAGAGCAGGTAAAAATTATCCACGGAGTGGGTACGGGCAAGCTTCGCGCCGCAATCTCGCAGTTTTTGAAAAAGCACAGAGCCGTCAAGGAATACCGTGCGGGAGTGTACGGCGAGGGCGAAATCGGAGTGACGATAGTTACGTTAGGAAAATAAGAATTATCGCGAAAGACCCCAAATAAAATATAATAGTATTTTAATTTAGGGGCAAACTATTGAAAAATAAAATCGTATCGGTTATAGTAAATGTCGTGTTGTGCGCCGTAATTGCGTCGGTGTGCGCGGTCGGGTTTGTAGGCGGCGAGGCGGCGACAGTGACGTCGGACGGCGAAAATCTTTTTTACAAGTCGGAAGAGCCCAAGGGCGTGAGTATGATGTTCAACGTCTATCAGAACACGGACAACGTCTACGCGATAATGGATTTACTCGACGCGGAGGGCGCAAAGGCGACTTTCTTTTTGGGCGGAAGCTGGGCGGACGATAACATAGATTGCGTGCGCGACATAGCCGCGCGCGGTCACGAGGTTGCCTCGCACGGGTATTTCCACAAGGACCACTCTAAAATGAATTACGAGCAGAACCTTGCGGAAATCCGCCCCTCGGTCAAACTTTTAAACACTATGCTCGGCAGTGAAATTTCGCTTTTCGCACCGCCCTCGGGAGCGTTCAACGACGCAACCGTCACCGCGGCGACGTCTTTGAACTTAAAGACGATTATGTGGTCGCGCGATACGATTGACTGGCGGGATAAGGACGTTCCCACGATTGTGAACCGCGCAACCAAGAATCTGCAGAGCGGCGAATTTATTTTAATGCACCCCATGGACGTAACGGTAAAGGCATTACCGCAAATTTTAACTTACATAAGAGAAAACGGCTTAACCGCCGTTACCGTCTCTTATAATTTAGGAGAATAATGGTACACTTTAAACAACTCGATAACGGTATTAGGCTGATAGTAAAACAGATGAGCGGACTGATGTCCGTATCTATGGGAATAATCGTGGGCACGGGCGCGAGCGTCGAAAGCGATAAGGAGGACGGCATTTCGCACTTTATCGAACATATGATGTTCAAGGGTACGGAAAAGCGCACGGCGTTCCAGATTTCGGACAATATGGACGCAATCGGCGCTCAGGTCAACGCGTTTACAAGCAAGGATATAACCTGCTATTACGCGAAGTCCACGTCGGGACACGCGGCGGAAGCTTTCGATATCTTGGCGGATTTGTTTTTGAACAGCGTTTTCCCCGAGGACGAAATGAAGCGCGAAAAGGGAGTTGTCGTCGAGGAAATTTCCATGAACGAGGACACGCCCGACGACTTGTGCTTAGACCTTTTATCCAAAGCCTTTTTCGGCGAGGAGAACTACGGCAGAAACATTTTGGGCAGTAAGAGCAACATCAAGGGCTTTACCCGCGAAGATATAGCGAACTATATGAAGGCGCGCTATACTGCCGACAATATAGTGATTTCGATGGCGGGCAATATCCCGGTAGAGCTTGCCGAAGAACTCGTGCAAAAGCATTTCGGCGCTCTTTCCGCAACAAAAGCGGAAAAGCGTCCTTTAACCGTGCAGTTGCAGGGCAGAAATCTGTATAAATCCAAGGATATCGAGCAGGTACACGTTGCGATTGCGTACCCTTCCATGAAGAGGTACGAAAGACTTTGCGACGCGACGCAGATAATGAACGCGGTATTGGGCGGCAGTATGTCGTCACGACTTTTCCAGACTGTGCGCGAAGAGCTTGGGCTTGCGTACACGGTCTACTCGTATCTTTCGCTCTACGAGCTCAGCGGCGCGCTGACCGTTTACGCGGGCGTAAACGCGGACAGCTATATGCAGTCGGTTGAGGCGGTAGAAAAGTGCATTGCCGACTTGAAGAAGAAAACCCTTACAGAGGACGAATTCAGAAGGGGCAAGGAACAGCTCTTGTCCTCGCTCATATACGCGCAGGAGAGCACCAGCTCGCAGATGCTTTTGTACGGCAAGGAGCTTATTTACTCGGACAAGCTGTACGATTTCGAGGAGAGGGTAGGCAAGCTCAACGGCGTAACTCTGGGCGACGTCTACGAGGCTATCGAATACAACTTCGACGACAAGTACCGCGCCACCGCGATTGTCGGAAAAGTGGAAAAGCCCCTGAAATGAGCGGGCTTGTGAAAGGCTTCGAGCCGTTCTATAACGGCGAAAGCCGCGTACTTATTTTGGGTAGTTTTCCGTCTGTAAAAAGCCGCGAGCAGAGCTTTTACTACGGACACCCGCAAAACGCTTTCTGGCGGATACTTGCAACCTGTTTCGGCGAGGACAAGCCCTTGACGGTAGAGGAGAAGAAAGCGTTTTTAGAAAGAAACAAAATAGCGCTCTGGGATATAGTCACCGAGTGCGAAATAGTGGGCAGCCGCGACGAAACTATTAAAAATTTTAAGGTGGCAAATTTGTCCGAAGTGTTGCAAAACTCGTCCGTATCGTGTATACTTGTAAACGGCGGACGGGCTTTCACTATATTCGAAAAGCACTACGGAGGAATTGAAATTCCATATTTCAGACTGCCGTCCACAAGCCCCGCCAACGCGAGAAGAAAGGATGACGAATGGTACACAGCTCTACGAAGAGCTTTTAGCGGAACTTAAAAGCTTAGCCGAGCCCGCATACGCGGCGTTCCACAAACGGCTTTTAAAGAACGACAAAATCAACGTTTTGGGAGTGCGCGTTCCCACGCTCAGAAAGCTTGCAAAACGCTATAAAAACGCGATAGACCCCCTACTATGTTGCAGTGACGAGTATTACGAGGTCACTTTTATCAAGTTACAGGCGGTTGCGCTGCTTCCGTACGAGCAGTTTATAGATTACGTTGATAAGTGCGTATCGCTGATTGATAACTGGGCGACGTGCGACTGCTTTGCACCCAAGTGCATCAGTGGACACAAAGAAGAGTTTTTGACGTATATTTTCAAATATCTGAACGGCGGGGAATTTTCACAGCGCTTTGCCTTAACAACGCTATTGCATTTCTACGTTGAAGATAATTATTTGCAAATCATTTCCGATACGGTGCGGAAATCGAACCGCAATTTGTATTACGTGCATATGGCGGCGGCTTGGCTGATTGCCGAGGTGCTCGTCAAATTTTACGGGCAGGGAGTGGAGTTTTTAAAGCTAAACGACCTCGATATAAAAACGCACAACAAGGCGATACAGAAGGCTTGCGAAAGCTACCGACTAACCAAGGAACAAAAAGACTTTTTAAGAGGCTTAAAGAGATAATATGGAAATTGTAAAGCAACTGACCGAGGAGTTCAAGTTAAGACCCGACCACGCGGAAAACGTAGTCAAGCTTTTGGACGAGGGCAACACGATACCCTTTATCGCGCGTTACCGTAAAGAGATGACGGGCGCGATTGACGATCAGGTTTTAAGGGAGTTCGCAGACCGTTACGAGTACTTGCAGAATCTCGAAAAGCGCAAGGGCGAGGTTGCCGCGGCAATCACCGAGCAGGGCAAGATGACCGACGAAATACAAGCGGCTATCGACGCTTGCGCGACCATGACCGAGATAGAGGACGTTTACCGCCCCTACAAGCAGAAGAAAAAGACGCGCGCCTCGGTTGCAATCGCAAAGGGGTTACAGCCGCTTGCTGACTTTATTCTGGCGCAGAACGGCGACCCTTGGGCGGAAGCGGAAAAGTACGTGTCCGAAGAGAACGGAGTGGAAAACGCTCAGCAGGCAATCGACGGAGCGAAGGATATTATTGCCGAAACGGTTTCGGACAACGCGGAGCTTCGTAAAAAACTGCGCGCGCTTATGGAAAACCACGGCGAAATTCAGGTTAAGCTGGTCAAGGACGACGGCAAGGGCACGTACGATATGTACGCCGACTACTGCGAGTTAATTCCCGAAATCAAAAACCACAGAATACTCGCCATCAACCGCGGCGAAAAGGAAGAGTGCCTGCGCGTTAAAATCGCGTTCGACGGCGACGTGGCAAAGCGCGTGTGCGCGGCTAAGTACGTTAAGACCAAGGGCGATTGCGCCGACCTTATCAAGGAAGCCGTTTCCGACGGTTACGACAGACTTATTCAACCCTCGATTGAGCGCGAGGTGCGTTCGATTTTGACCGACAGAGCAAGCGAACAGGCGATTAAGATGTTCGAAGTCAATCTGCGCCCGCTCCTTCTGCAACCGCCCGTTAAAGGCAAAGTGACCCTCGGGCTCGACCCCGGTTACAGAACGGGTTGCAAGGTTGCGGTGGTGGACGATACGGGCAAGGTGCTTGCAACCTCCGTCATCTATCCCGTGCCCCCGCACAACAAAATCGAGGAGAGCAAGAAAATTATCAAGGAACTTATTGCAAAGCATAAGGTTGACGTCATTTCGATAGGCAACGGCACGGCGGGCAAGGAAACGGAAATTTTCGTTGCCGAGCTTCTGAAGGAAGTAGACCGCGAAGTTTCGTACGCGGTAGTCAACGAGGCGGGCGCTTCGATTTATTCGGCAAGCCCCCTCGCTGTAGAGGAATTCCCCGACTACGATTTGACCCTGCGTTCGGCAATCTCGATTGCGCGCAGACTGCAAGACCCCTTGGCGGAGCTTATTAAAATCGACCCCAAGTCGATAGGCGTGGGTCAGTATCAGCACGATATGGACAAGAAGCGTCTGGACGCGGTGTTGGGCGGCGTGCTGGAAGATTGCGTAAACAGCGTAGGCGTAGACCTGAACACGGCTAGTGCGTATCTGTTGAGATACGTTGCGGGACTGAACGCGGGCGTTGCGAAGAGCGTCGTGGCTTACCGCGAGGAAAACGGCAAGTTCACCGAGAGGAAACAGCTTTTGAACGTGCCCAAGCTGGGTGCGAAGGCGTACGAGCAGTGCGCGGGTTTCCTCCGCATAGTCGACGGCAAAAACATTTTCGACAACACTGCGGTTCACCCCGAAAGCTATAAAAAGGCGGAAAAGCTTTTAAGCCTTTTCAACTATACTGCAAAGGACGTAAAGGCGGGGAATTTGAAGGACCTGCCCGCAAAAATCAAGGAGTTCGGCGAGGACAGAGCGGCGGCTTATTGCGAGCTTGACCGCGCCACTATGAACGACATCGTTACCGAGCTTATGAAGCCCGGTCGCGATATCCGCGACAGCCTGCCCGCGCCCGTTCTGCGCAAGGACATTATGAGCATTGAGGACTTGTCCGTGGGTATGGTAGTGGAAGGCTCGGTGCGCAACGTAATCGACTTCGGCGCGTTTATCGACATCGGCGTACATCAGGACGGACTGGTGCACGTTTCCGAAATCTGCGACCGCTACATAAAGCACCCCTCCGACGTATTGAAGGTCGGTCAGAAGGTCAAGGCGGTAATAATCAACCTCGATATCAAAAAACAGCGCATAGGACTGTCGATTAAACAGCTCGACAAGAAAGCGGCAAAGTAATAAAAATACTTGACAAATATCATATATCAAAGTTATAATTTCAATATAAACCATTACAGGAGAATATAATAATGTTTGAAAAAGTGGCTCAGATGCTTGCAGAACAGCTCGGTATTCCTACTAGTAAAATTACGCCCGAAAGCAGAATAATCGACGACCTCGGCGCGGACCGTCTTGACGTCGTTGAACGTCTTTTGACCTTGGAGGACGAAACGGGTAAGACCATTCCCGACGAAGAAGTTGCAAAAATCAAGACCGTCGGCGAGATCGTCGAAGTGCTTGAAAAGCTTTAATCAGTAAAACGGTAAACCGCGCGGCGAAACTCGCCGCGCGGTTTTTTATTGCCCATAATTTGCCTCTCCGCATAATATGT
>CAMWWH010000029.1 GCA_947177975.1 uncultured Clostridia bacterium
ACACTATAAAACCCACCTGTAACGTTTATATTTGCCCAATACCCCCCCCCAAAAAAAAATAATGGGGGGCGGCTAATATCCTCCCGCCCCCGCCAAAGTGCTTGTTTTACGGCTTAAATTAAGCTATGCTGATATGCGCAAGCGTTTCGATAATAAGGCGCGCAAGCACCTTTATATCGTTTTCCGTCACGTCTTCGAGGCGGTGCTCCGATAAAATATCGGCGGTCTTTTTCGCTCCGTCGCCCGTAACGTCCTTTTCGATTGCACGCGCAATCTCCGCCGCGATTTCGGAAAGCTGTTCACTGGGAACGTACTCGGCAATAAGCGTCGAGATTACCCCCGCGGTCGCGCTACCCTTGGACTTGTTGCGCACGAACTGCTCGTACCAAACGTAGATTAAGGTCGAAAGCGCGCCCACCGAAAAGCCGTGTTCGATAACGCCGACGTAGTTGTCCGCAACGTAGCGGATACTTAAATTTATCAGCGCCGAATAGCCCGTGTAGAGCAGTGCGCCGATTAAAAAGGGCAGAAAGGTTATAATCTTTTTCTGGCAGTTTTTAAACAGCGTAAGTTTTAAAACCTGTACCAAAACGCTCGTTGCAACGGCAAGAGCAATCACGTCCAAGCCGTAAAACGTAAAGGCGTCTATAATTTCAAAAACGGTCAAAATTTACTCCTTTCGGGGCGATTTAAACCCGCCCGACGCAAGAAAACCCAAGGCTTAACAATGCCCCGCATTTAAAATTATTTTCACCCGACAATTACTTATAAAGCGCCCCCGCGCGCATAAAACGCGCGGGGGCAAAATAAAAATAAAATTAAAGCGTGAGCATTTCACTTGCGTGTTTTGCCCGCCGTATGATAAAATCTGTGCTATGAGAATGCACAGAAAATCACACTTGGACGAACGACTTTTATCCTGCGGCGAAATTCTGACGATTGCCGATTTGACCGACAAGAATATGAAGAACGCCGCCGCGCAGAAGGAAGAGCTGGATTATAATAAAATTTTCGGCAATAATAACCTCGTACACCTTGAAATAGGTTGCGGCAAGGGGAAATTTATCTGCGAGCTTGCCGCCCGCCGCCCCGATATCAACTTTATCGCGGTCGAAAAAATTTCGAACGTTTTAATCGAGGCGGTCGAGAGGGCTATGGACGAGGGACTTAAAAACGTCCACTTCATAAACAGCGCCGCCGAGGTTCTGCCCCGCTATCTCAAAGAGGGAAGTATAGACAAAATCTATCTGAATTTTTCCAACCCTTTGCCCAAGCTCGGGTATGCGAAACAGCGGCTCACCCACCCCAGATTTCTGCAGGAATACAGACTGTTTTTAAAGAGCGGCGGGGTGATAGTGCAAAAGACGGACGACGGCGACTTCTACAAATTTTCGCTCGAAAGCTATGAAGAGAGCGGGTATGAAATTTTAGAGAAGTGCGAGGACTTGCACGCTCTGAACGACAGCGAAAACATAGTCACCGAGCACGAAAGAAAGTTTGCCGATATGGGCAAAAACATTTACAGGATTATTGCAAAAAGTTAAATGCTGTGGCTGTATATAACCTTGGGGTGCGTTGCGTTTCTTGCGCTTATTGCGCTGTTCGTGTGGTGCTCCAATAACTTAATAACCGTTACGAAGTATAAGGTGGAAAGCGGAAAAGCGCCCGAAGAGGGAGTTAAAATCGTGCACCTTTCCGATTTGCACGGTAAGTCGTTCGGCAAGGGCAACAAGCGGCTTTTAAAGAAAGTGGCTGCGCAAAGCCCCGACTTTATCGCTATAACGGGCGACATTATTCACAAGTACCGCCCGCGCGATATAGCCGTAGCTCTGTCGGCGGTGGAAAGCCTTTGTAAAATCGCGCCCGTGTACTACGTGAGCGGCAATCACGAAATGCGCAGTACGCGTTACCGCACCTTCAAAGAGCAGCTTAAAGAGGCGGGCGCAACCGTGCTCGACGGAGAGAGTATAGAGGTTTGCGGTATCACCGTGGCGGGCGTTAACTGCGCGAAGATAAAGGGCGGCGGATATTTCTCGCTTTGCGGGGAAGAGGGGGTTAAACTACTGCTCGCGCACCTTCCGCAGTATATCGACAGGTACGCTTTGGCGGGGTACGACTTGGCTCTTACGGGGCACGCGCACGGCGGGCAGTGGCGCATACCTTTTACTAAAATCGGTATATATTCGCCGGGGCAGGGGCTGTTCCCCAAATATATCTCGGGAGTACATTCGTGCGGCAATATGCGGCAGGTAATCTCCCGCGGGCTGGGCAATTCGCAGTGTCCTCTGCGCCTTTTCAACCGCCCCGAAATAGTAGTTGTAAATATAGTTAAAAGTTAAAGAAAAGCCCCGCGGCGGTTGCCGCGGGGCGCTTTAATTTTCAACTATTTAATCAACAATGCGAGTATGGCTTTAATTGCGTGCAGTTTGTTTTCCGCCTGCTGGTAGACCACGCTCTGTTTGCCGTCGATGACCTCGGGCGAAACCTCGACTCCGCGCTGAGCGGGCAGGGGGTGCATAAAGATTGCCGTGCCTGAAGCCGCCGCCATAATGCGGTTGTTTACCTTGTACGGCGCAAGCGTATCGGCTTCTTCCTTGGAAACAAGCGAGTGGTAGTGATAGCTGTCCGTGTAGATGATGTCTGCGTTCTTTGCCGCAAACAGCGGGTCGTCGGTGATGGTGATGTTGCCGTACTGCTCGGCGCGCTCCAAATGCGCCGTCTTGACGGTGAACGCTTCGGGAGTGGCGATTGCAACCTCCATACCGCACTTGACCGCGCCCATCAGAATGGAGGCGGCGACGTTTGTGCCCTTGCCGATAAAGGCGAGCTTGACGCCTTCGAGTTTTTTCTTGATTTCCCAAATCGTGTACAAATCGCTTATCGCCTGAATGGGCACGAAGTCTGCGTTTGTGGAGTTTATTACGGGAATGGGCGAAACGTCGGCGAAGTTTTCAAGCTCTTCCTGCGCAATGCCGCGGGTAATGAGCGCGCCCACTCCGTATCGGCTGATTACGTTTACCACGTCCTGAATGTTCTCGCCCGCGCGCATATCGTCCTCGCTGTACGGAAGGTCGACGCACTCGCCGCCGAGCTGTCGGATACCAATTTCTAACGCCGAGCGGGTTCTGAGCGACGAATCGCCGAACAGAAGCGCAATGGCAACGCCCCGCAAAATCGCCGTGTTTTCGTGAGCGGCAAACTTGGCTTTCATCTGCTTGGTTGCGTATAAAAGCTCGAACAGTTCCTCGGTGGAATAGTCGGCAAGCCGCGTCATATGTTTTTGGTTTATAGAGTAGCTGGGAGAGTATCTGTTAATATCCAATTTCGTGTCCTCTTAAATACAGTTTAACACACCGCGCAGGTTTAATCAAGCGGATTTTGCGAGAATACGCAGCCGCAGTAATTCTGCCTGTAAAGCGAGTGCTCCTTGGAAAGCTGTAAACTGCGAAGGTAACCGTTTTCCTTTTTGAAATCGCTGTAAAGCCATTTTACACCGTATTTGTCGGCAAGCTCCGCGCCGATCGAGTTTATAAGCTCCGCGTTCTTTAACGGGCTTATCGTAAGGGTGGTTGCGAAGAAGTCGTACCCGCCCGCCGCTGCGGTCTTTGCCGTTTCTTCGAGTCGGAGTTTAAAGCATACCGCGCAACGCTCGCCGCCTTCCTTGCAGTTTTCCAAACCGCTCACCGCCGAGTAAAAGAGGGCGGTGTCGTGGTCGCAGTCGGCAATTTCAGCCCAGCCCGTTTCGTTGATAAGGCGGATAAGCTCCGCCTTGCGCTTGAAATATTCTTCGTCCTCGATATTCGGGTTGTAAAAGAAAACCGTCACGTCGAAAAAGTCTTTCAGCCGCTCTAAACACGCGGAAGAGCACGGCGCACAGCACGCGTGCAATAATAGCTTTTTCTTTTCGCCGTTAAAGCTTTTTATTATTTTGTTCATTTCGGCGTTATAGTTGACAGCGTTCATATCTACATTGTACAGCAACGGTAAAATCTTTGCAAGGGAAAATTTTTTATAAATTTTCAAAAAAGCGCTCTCATAGGTTGGTAAAAACTTCAATTCGTGGTATTATTGAAAAAAGACTTTATAATCGCGGGAGTAATAACTGTGGCAAATTTACAGCTTAAAAGCGTGAGTAAGATATATCCCTCGGGCGAGCTTGCCCTCTACAAGAACAATCTTCAGCTGTCGGACAGCGAGTTTATCGCGGTAGTCGGCAGTGAAAAGTGCGGCAAAACGACCTTTCTGCGCCTGATTGCGGGGCTTGACGAGGTCACCGAGGGCGAAATTACCGTCGGCGACAAGAACGTTACCAACGAGCCCTCGAAGGACAGGGATATCGCAATGATATTTCAGGGCAACACGCTGTATCAGGCGCTCAACGTTTACGAGAATATCGCGTACGGACTGCGAATGAGAAAGGTGTCCAACACGGTAATCGAGCAGCGCGTAAAGGCGGCGGCGGAGCTTTTGGGACTTTCGGACGTGCTGTACAGAAAGCCCAAGGCGCTCACAACCGAGCAGAAGCAGAAAACGGTCTTCGCCAGAGCAATCGCAAGAGAGCCCAAGCTCTATCTTTTGGACGACCCTCTGTCGGGGCTCGATAAAGCCATGCGCGAAAAACTGCGTTCGGTGCTCATAAATTTGCAGATGAGAATGAAGGGCACGTTTATATACGCAACCAAGAACGTCAACGAGGCGCTGACTATGGCGACGCGCATACTCGTTCTGCGCGAGGGGTTCGTTCAGCAAATCGACACGCCCGCAAACCTTTACGACTATCCCGCAAACGCGTTCGTCGCGTTCACGGTCGGCTCGCCCACGATTAATTTCGTAAACGGCGCGACGGTGGAGAAGGAGGGCGACGCGGTTTACGTCGTCGACGGCGGATTGCGTTTACAGCTTCCCGAAAACATTCTTTCCCGCTTTACCTCGCTTGACGAGTACGCGGGCACGGGCAAAAAGGTTATTTTAGGTCTGCGCCCCGAAGATATGAAGGCGGGCGAGGACGGCTTTGCAAAAGCTACGGTAAGCGCGGCGGAGGAGGTTGCGGGCACGCTCTACGCCGACTGCGACTTCGACAAGTATTCGTTCGTGGTAAGGGCGGAAAACGTGAACAAGGGCGATACCGTAAGCATTTCCGCGGATATGACCCACGCGTACCTTTTCGACGCGGACACGAGACTCACGCTTTTATCGCGCGACGGCGGCTACGAAAAGACTGAACACCCCGACGCGGACGTAACTCCGCTTGCGTACGAAGAGGAAGAGACGCTCAAAAAGAAATTCTCGCTGTCGAAGACCGAAGTTAAAAAGAAAAAGTAAGTCCCTTGAATACGCTTTTTAAATGCGGGCAATAATTACAAGGGTATTTAATGGAAGTTATATTAGACGCTTTAAAGGATACGGCAATCGTATTTCCTTTTATCTTAATAATCTATATGCTCATCGAGCTTATGGAAAACGGCACAGCCGCAGGTAAGAGCCGCCGCGCGCTGCAAGGTCCGCTCGCGCCCCTTTTGGGGTCGGCAACGGGGCTTGTTCCGCAGTGCGGCTTTTCGGTTATGGCGGCAAAGCTGTACGACAGGGGACTTATCCGCACGGGCACGATTATGGCGGTGTTCTTAGCCACAAGCGACGAGGCGCTGATAATCCTTTTAGTCAACAGCCCTTTGAGCGCGCACGCGGCGCAGTCCATACTGCCGCTCATTTTAATCAAGCTTTTGGTTGCGGTTGCCGTGGGCTATCTCGTAAACGCTATCGTTCCCGACAGAATAGAGCGCGTTCCGCTCTCTCATTCCGAGGGCGGCGAGATGACCTATTCGTGCGGTCACAGCCACGATAACAAGTCGTCTGTAAAGCTGTATGTCCTCGAACCTCTCTTTCACGCGCTCAAAGTTACCGCGTTTATCTTAATGGTAAACCTAATTTTAGGCTTCATCATTGCCGAGGTGGGTGCGGACAGAATTGCCGAGGGACTTATAGGCGGCACTTATTTCGAGCCGTTCATTTCAGCGGCGGTGGGGCTTATACCCAACTGCGCGTCGTCCACGGTCATAACAGAAACCTTCGTCTTGGGCGGAATAAAGTTCGGCAGCTGTATCGCGGGTCTTTGCACAAACGCGGGGCTGGGACTTGTCGTGCTCTTGAAGAACACCAAAAAAATCAAGCGCAATATTTTGCTTGTTTTGTCGCTTTACGCGATTTCCGTGCTGGTCGGAATAGTCATAAACGTAATCTGTTCGGCGGCGGGAATAAGCGTTTAAAAAATATATAAAGTGAGCCCGCAAAACGATTGACTTTTGTTTGCGGGCTTTGGTATAATTTGTAAGCGTTCGGAAAGAGAACAGCCTTTGAAAAGGGGAGGTGAAAAGCAATTATGTCGACTATTAAAGTGGGCGAGAACGAGTCGGTCGAGAGCGCTCTCAGAAGATTTAAGAGAAAGTGCTCGCGCGACGGTATCATCGGCGACCTCAGGAAGAAAGAATTTTACGAATCCCCTTCGGTAAAGAGGCGCAAGAAGAGCGAAGCGGCAAGAAAAAGAAATAAGAATTAAATTTAGAAACTCTACCTAAGATGACCTTGGGTAGAGTTTTTTCATTGAATAATTTGTCGAAACGGCGCGGTTTTTGTAAACGGCGCGCAAAAAGAGCGGGGTGGCGATGGACGATTTAAAGGCAATGGCAAAACAGGCAAAGCGGCGGCTTGGGAACGACTTCTGGAAAAAGTGCAAGGAGGACTTCGACAAGACGGCAAAGCTCGCGGAGCAGAACGGCAAGAACGCGACGAAGGTCAAGTCGCGTATGTACGACAAGGTAAAGAGCGTTATCCGCGGCGAGGAAGAGGACGACTTCTATATAAAGGTCAAAAAGCTTTTGGACGAGCACGGCGAGGTGTCCGACGCAATCGGGCGGCTGACCGACAAAGAATATTTCAAAACCCTGTCCTACGAGGAGCGGCAGAGATACACTATGGAGCTGTCGGCGAAATACCTTGCGGCGCTGGAAAAATACCGCAAAGAAAAAGAGAGCGCGCTATAATCAATCCCTTGATTTTAGCGCGTATTTTGTTGTATAATAATTACGTAATGGAAGAGATATTGAAGAACTTAAACGAAGAGCAGATTAAACCCGTAACCGACACCGAAGGCGCGGTGTTGGTGCTTGCGGGCGCGGGCAGCGGTAAAACGCGCGTTTTAACCTCGCGCATTGCTTACATATTGGACAAAAGACTGTGTTCCCCCTCGAATATCCTTGCGATAACCTTTACCAACAAGGCTGCGCGCGAGATGAAAGAGAGGGTGGAAAGAACGCTCGGCGACATCGACAATATGTGGATTTGCACAATCCACTCAATGTGCGTGCGCATTTTAAGGCGCTACGGCGAGGCGGGCGGCGTGCAGCCCAACTTTTCCATTTACAGCGAAACCGAACGCGCCAACGTCATAAAGAAGGTTTTCAAAGAGCTCAACTACGACGAAAAATTTATGAAGTCGGTCAAGTACCATATAGGCAACGCAAAGATGCTCGGGCTCGACCCCGACGAGTACGGAGTACGCTACAAGCACGAGGACCATATCCGCGTTGCGTGCGAGGTGTACGAAAGATACAACGCGTATTTGTCCGAGTGTAATGCGCTCGACTTCGACGACTTGCTCGTGCATACGCTCAGGCTTCTTCGCGGCAACGCGGAGGTGCGCGGGTATCTTGCGGACAAGTTCAGATACATTCACGTCGACGAATTTCAGGACACGAACGCCGTGCAGTACAACATAATAAGACTGCTCGCCTCTAAGCACGGCAACCTGTTTGCGGTGGGCGACGACGACCAGTCGATATACGGCTGGCGCGGCGCGGAAATCGAGAATATTTTGAAATTCGACAGGGACTATCCTCAAGCGAAGGTGTATAAACTGCAAAGAAATTACCGCTCTACCAAGTCGATTTTAAACCTTGCGAACACGGTAATAGCGCACAACGGCACGCGCCGGAAAAAGACGCTCTGGACGGAGGCGGAGGAGGGCGCAAGACCCGAATTCGTGCAGTCTGAGGACGAAAAGGACGAGGCGCTTTTTGCGGCTAAAACCATAAACGCCGCGGTATATGCGGGGGGTAAATACTCCGACTTCGCAGTTTTGATGCGCATAAACGCGCTCACCCGCTCCTACGAGCAGGAGTTCGGAAAGTACGGCATACCGTATAAAGTTTTCGGCGGCTTCAAGTTCTTCGAGCGTAAGGAAATCAAGGACGTTTTGGCTTATTTGCGCCTTGTTTCCAACCCGTTCGACAACGAGGCTTTCACTCGCATAATCAACGTACCCCGCCGCGGCATAGGCGCAAGGACTATCGAGGTGATGGAACAGTACGCGGGAGCGAACGGACTTTCGCTGTACGACGCTTGCATAGATGTCGACGAGCTGCCGCTCCCCAAATCGGCAAAGGACAAAATCACCGACTTTGCGGAAACGGTAAAGCAGTTCGTCATCTCGGCGCAGACTTCCGACGTGGGAAGTTTAGTGCGCGAAATAATTTTAACGACTAATCTGAAATCTGCGTACGACGACGGCACGGACGAGGGAGATTCCAAGCTCGCCAACATAGACGAATTTATCGCGGCGGTAGACGACTACGTTCGCCTCAATCCCGAGGCAACGCTGAACGATTACTTAAATCAGGTCACGCTCGCCTCCGACACCGACGAAATGGACGACGGCAATTACGTAACACTTGCAACAATTCACTCGGTCAAGGGACTTGAATTTACCAACGTGTTTATCGTCGGTCTGGAAGAGGGCATTATGCCGACCTCGCGCGCCAAGGACGACCCGTCCGCGCTCGAAGAGGAAAGGCGGCTGATGTACGTTGCGGTCACCCGCGCGAAAAAGCTTCTTTATCTGACGCGCTCGAAAAGCCGCTATCTGTACGGCCACAGAGAGCGCACAGCCCCCTCGCCGTTCATTAAGGAAATGGGCGATAAAATCAAAAATAACGATATGGGAGTATCGTCCTATACGCGGCGCCCCTACGGCGGCTCGGGCTACGGCTCAAGTTACGGAATCTACGGAAGCGGCTACGGCGCGCGTTCAACTTACGGCGCTCGCTCGACCTACGGCGGCGACGGCTACGAGGGCGATTTCTGGGACGGCGGCTCATCGCGCGGTCGGGGAGTGTATCCCTCGGACGAGGGCTATGCGCCCGACCCCGCGCCTTCATATTCCGCGCCTGCGTATTCACAGCCTTCCAAGCCGCAAAAGACCTTTTCGGCGGCTTCGGGCTTCGGGAGCGCTCCCGCAAACGCAAAGCCCAAGGGCGGTGCGAAAAGCTATTACGTCGGTTGTAAGGTGCGCCACCCCAAGTTCGGTACGGGCACGGTAATCGCGCTCAAAAACGGCGGCAGCGTAGTCAACGTCGCGTTCGAAAATCAGGGCATAAAGGAACTGTCCGCCGCAATCGCACCTCTGGAGATTATATAAATGAAAGACAGAGTAAGATATTTAATCGACACTTTGAATAAATGGGCGTACGAATATTACGTTTTGGACAACCCCTCGGTCGAGGATAGGGAGTACGACAAGCTGTACGACGAATTGCGCGCAATCGAGGAAAGCACGGGCGAGGTCGAGTTCGACAGCCCTACAAGGCGCGTGGGCGGCGAGCCTATTAAGGGGTTTGAAAAACACGCGCACGTGCACAGACTGTACAGCCTCGACAAGTCCGTCAGCTCCGAACAGCTGTCGGCATTCTTTACGCGCATAAAAAAGGTAGTCGAAAATCCGTCGTATACGGTCGAGTATAAGTTCGACGGACTGACTATGTGCTTGACTTACGATAACGGCAGGTTCGTGCGGGCAACCACGCGCGGCAACGGCGTGGAGGGCGAGGACGTCACCGCGCAGTGTCTTACCATTCAGAGCTTCCCTTTGGTTATCGGTTACAAGGGGCTTTTGGAAGTACAGGGCGAGGCGGTTATCCGTCTTTCGGTTTTGGACGAATACAACAAGACGGCAAAGGAGCCGCTCAAAAACGCGCGCAACGCGGCGGCGGGGGCGATACGCAACCTCGACCCCAAGGTGACGGCGGAGCGCAAGCCCGAAATATTATTTTACAACGTCAACTATATGAGCGAGGGCGGACTTCCCACGCAGACCGCGCACTTCGACTTTTTAAAGGAAAACGGCTTTAAGGTGTTTCCTTTCCTGCGTGTTTGCAACAGCGAAGAGGAGGTCGTTGCCGCGGTTGAGGAAATCGAGGTTGCGAGAAAAACTCTCGACGTGTTGACCGACGGCGCGGTTATCAAGCTGAACGACGCGTCGGTGCGCGAGGATATAGGTTATACGGACAAGTTCCCGCGCTGGGCTATGGCTTACAAGTTCGAGGCGGAAGAGGCTGAAACGGTTGTAAAGGAAGTGCGCTGGCAGGTTGGCAGAACGGGTAAGCTCACTCCGCTTGCCGAGGTCGAGCCCGTCGATTTGGGCGGCGTGACCGTGCGCAAGGCGACGTTAAACAATCTCGGCGACATTGCGCGCAAGAGCGTAAAGATTAACAGCCGCGTGCTAATCCGCCGTTCGAACGAGGTAATCCCCGAAATTTTGGGTTGCATAGAGCACACCGAGGGAAGCGTGGAGGTCGAAAAGCCGACGAAGTGCCCCTTCTGCAGCGGCGAAATTTCAGAGGTGGGCGCGAACCTTTTCTGCGTGAACCGTGAGTGCAAGCCGCGCATCGTTGCCACCCTTTCGCACTTTGCAAGCAAGGGCGCAATGGATATCGAGGGGCTTTCCGAGGCGACGGCAACGCTTATGCACGATACTTTGGGGGTTACGCGCCCTTCGCAGATTTATTCGCTGACGGCGGAGGATTTGGCAAAGCTCGAGGGCTTCAAGGACAAAAAGATAAGCAATCTGCTTGCGGCGATAGATAAGAGCAGGACGGTTTCTTTGGACAAATTTATATTCTCGCTCGGCGTGGACGGAGTGGGAAAGGTTGCCTCGAAGGCGCTTGCCGAGCACTTCGAAAGCGTGGAAAATTTAAGCCGAGCAACCGAGGAAGAGCTGATTGCGCTCGACGATATCGGCGAGGTCACTGCACGCACGATTACGGGTTGGTTTGCCGACGAATACAATATAAAAGAGCTTGACGCGCTCACCGCGCAAATCAAGGTCGAATTCAAGAAAAAAGGCGATAGTTCGGGCATATTCGGGGGGCAAGCAGTCGTATTGACTGGTACTTTATCCTCATTTACCCGCAGTGAGGCGCAGAAAATAATAGAGGAAAACGGCGGAGTGTGCCAAAGCTCGGTGACATCCAAAACCACGCTCGTCATAGCTGGCGAGGCGGCGGGGTCGAAGCTTGCAAAGGCGCAAAAGCTGGGAATTAAAATAATCGACGAAGAACAGTTTAAAGAGATGATAGGATAAAATAAAAACCCCGTGGCGTATCGCCGCGGGGCTTCTCATGTCGGGCTATGCCCTTCTCAGAATGACAACCCCTGCAGGTTGAGCAGACCACGGGGGTATTCTCAGCAATGAACCAGCATTGCGGACTTTAGTATTTAATATTTGTGATTCTTTTCATATCGTTCAAGATTTTCGTCTGTGGCTTGGAGGCGTTGCTTAATTAGAAGCTCTCCGTCAGTTGTCAGTTTTTTCATTATGTCTATTCCGTCTATATCGGTGCTTATATTTAAACGTCCGCATAAAATTTTATATGCGTTTGTGACCGAGTAGTGTAACAGCTGTGCAATTTGAAAATACTCAATTAAGGGATATATATTTGCCTTTAAATTCCCGTGCGAATATATATGACAGGTTTTGTATAAGGATTCTATGTCATTGAAAACAACGTTCACATCACTGTCAAATTTTGATTTTAAATAAGAAATGATGCCGCTGACGGAATAGGGTCGCATTACGTTTAAATGATAATCGTTAACAAAGTCTAACCAACCGTAATGTAAATACTCTATTTTATTTTGACAGCTTTTGTTTGAACGGTTTTTGTAAATATTTTCAAATTCCAGAGGGTATTTTTGGTCACCGCATACGTTAGCTACTTCGTAGTCGCCAAACTGTAAATATTTTTGCTCCGCTTCCGGTGAGTAACATAGTACAAACAATTTCAAATATAGTTCAGTAGCGCTACGGCAAAGAGGGAAAGCGTTACTCAACAAATTTTCTTCAAGCAAAACTAAGGCAGACAAACTTTTATGCGCAATAGAACTTATAAACTCGAAACGTAAACTCTTTTCTTTATTAGACTGTAGTAGTTCACATATTCGCGTGCACAGTACGAATAAATCGTAAGGTACATGATAAAATATAAAGTTTTCTCCTTTAAACAAAGATTTCCTACGGAAAAACGAACTGCCGTAAAGTCTTAGTTTAACATTTTCAACTACTTCTTTAATTAAAAGCCGTTTATATTCTTCGCTGCGCTCTTTTTCCAAACGTTCTTCTTCGGTTAAAAAAATCAAGTGAGAACTGTGTAATCCCAAGATATGGCGGCAAATGTCGAAATTTATATTTTCAGATTCAGACGTTAAAATTTTCTCTTTGGACAAACTAAAATCATAGTATTTGAATATGTCGTTGCCCAAAGCTCTTAAAACACGAGTTTTTATTTCAATTAAAAACGTGCCCTTTATTTTTCCGCTGAATACACGCCGTAGTGCTTTGTCCTCTTCCTTATTGTATTCGCTTAAAAAGTTAAAAAAATTAGATAATTCGTCCATAAATTTATTGTTAAAGATATTTTTTCAAATCGTCTACTCTGTCGCACTGTTCCCAAGGGAGCTGCGCTTTGCCGAAATGCCCGTAAGCCGCCGTCTGCGAATATATGGGCTGACGGAGTTTGAGAGTTTCGATTATCGCGTAGGGGCGCATATCGAATTCCTTGACTATTACGTCGGCAATCTCGCCGTCGGAAAGTGCGCCCGTGCCGAAGGTATTCACGAAAACGGATACGGGTCGGGATACGCCGATAGCGTAAGCAACCTGCAATTCTATTTTCTCGCACAGCCCCGCGGCAACCGTGTTTTTGCAGATATACCGCGCCATATATGCCGCCGAACGGTCGACCTTGGTGGGGTCTTTGCCCGAGAAAGCGCCGCCGCCGTGAGCGCACGCTCCGCCGTATGTATCGACTATAATCTTTCTTCCCGTAAGTCCACTGTCGCCCTCGGGTCCGCCGATTAAGAACCTTCCCGTAGGGTTGACTAATATGCGCGTGTTGCCGTCCAACAGGTTCGACGGAATGATAAACTTAATAACGTTTTCGATTATATCTTCGCGTAAAACTTCCTGCGAAACGCTCTCGTCGTGCTGGGTGGAAACTACGACCGCGTCGACGCGCTTGGGGATATCGCCGTCGTATTCGATTGTCACCTGAGTTTTTCCGTCGGGGCGGAGGTAGGGTAAAAGCCCGCTCTTTCTCACTTCGGTCAGCCGCAACGCAAGCTTGTGCGCAAGCGTTAAGGGCAGGGGCATAAGCTCCTCGGTCTCACTGCACGCATAGCCGAACATCATACCCTGATCGCCCGCGCCGAGCAAGTCACGCATATCGTTCGCGCCCTCGCGGCGCTCCAACGAGCTGTCGACTCCACGCGCAATGTCGGGGCTCTGACCGTGCACTGCAACGGTTATATTGACTCTGTCGTATGCGAACGAACCGAACGTGTACCCGATATTTTTTATTGTTTTACGCGCTATTTTCTCGTAGTCGGCGCAGGCGTCAGAGGTCACTTCGCCCATAATAAGAAGTCCGTCGTAAGCCGCGCAGCACTCAACGGCGCAGCGGGCGGCGGGGTCTTGCGCCAAAATCGCGTCTACGCACGCGTCGGATATCGCGTCGCACAGTTTGTCGGGATGACCTTCGGTAACGCTCTCGCTTGTAAAGAATTTTTTCATAGGTATTTCTCCTCAAAATAAGAGGCCCGTTCGGTAACCGAACGGGCTATAAAATCGTATTACTACCCATCGGTACGGTCTTAGCACCTTGCAAAGCAGGTTGCTGTGTGGTCGCAGAGCCGTTCTCTCGCACACTCTCTATAGGTTATGGCAATATTATAAATACATATTTTTCCGTTGTCAATTAAATTACAGTTGTTTACAACGGCTATTTTTTATGTTACAATCAAGGTGTGAAATGTCAGCTTTGCCCCGTGTCCTGCGGCGCAGACCGCCAAATTAGCGCGGGTCGCTGCGGGGTCGGCGGAATAAAAATCGCCAAATACTATCTTCACCCGTTCGAGGAACCCGTCGTTTCCTTTAAAAACGGAAGCGGCTGCGTGTTCTTCTGCGGCTGTTCATTAAGGTGCGTATTCTGCCAGAACTGGGAGCTTTCCCGAAACGAACGCGGAAAGGAAATTTCGCCGAAAGAGCTTGCTGATATTTTCAAAGAGTTGGAAGAGCGCGGCGCGGACAATATAAATTTGGTAACGCCCACGCACTACGTGGATAAAATTGCCGAGGCTTTCGCAATCTACCGCCCGAAAATTCCCGTGGTCTACAATACTCACGGATACGAAAAGATTTCAACGCTGGAAATTGCGGACACGTTTACGGATATCTATCTGCCCGATTTGAAGTTTATCGACCCCTTTTTGGCGGAGAGGTATACGGGGCGCGCGGACTATCCCGACTTTGCCCTGCCCGCGGTGGAGTTTATGGCGAAAAAGTCCCGAACGCTTTCGGGGGACGGCAAGCTGCTTTCTGGCTGTATCGTGCGGCACTTGATGCTGCCGCTCGCATCGTACGACAGTATAAAGGTTGTCGAGTTCGTTGCGGGTCTGCCCAAGGACACTTTCTTTTCGCTTATGCGGCAATACACTCCGTTCGGCGAGGCGGACAAATTCCCCGAGCTTAAACGCAAGGTCACGCAAAGAGAGTACGAAAAGGTTTTAAACCGCGTGTACGAACTCGGGCTTACAAACGTGTTTTTGCAGGACGAAGACAGCGCAAAGACCGATTTTATTCCTAAATGGGATTTTTAAAATGCTTGTAACTTTTTCCTCCGTCGGCTTCGGCTACGGCAACAATTTAATATTTTCGGACGTCGCCTTTGCCGTGAACGAGGGGGAGCGCGTCGGACTTGTCGGCGATAACGGCGCGGGGAAGACCACGCTCATAAAGCTTATGCTCGGCAAGCTTCTGCCGGATAGCGGCGAAGTCATAAAAAAGAACGGCGTGCGCATAGGCTATCTCGAACAGAACGGCGGCTACGAGAGCGGCAACACCGTGTATGCGGAAATGCTCGCGGTCTTTAAAGAGGATATCGACGCCGTGGACAGGCTGACGCGGCTCAACGCCGAGCTTGCCGGTTGCGAGTACGGCGGTAAAGATTATAAGGTGCTGTCGGCGAAAATCGAGGCGCTCGAAAAATTCGTAGCCTCGCGCGATTCGTACAACGTCGACGTGAAAATCAAGACCGTATTGAACGGTATGGGGTTTGAGGACTTTTACGACAGGGTTATCGACACTATGTCGGGCGGCGAAAAGACGAGATTGCGCCTTGCCCGCCTGCTTTTGGAAAATCCCGACCTCTTGGTTCTGGACGAGCCTACAAATCACCTCGACGTAAAGACATTGTACTGGTTAGAAGATTACCTCGCCGCGTTTAAAGGCGCTGTGTTCGTCGTATCGCACGACAGATATTTTCTCGACAGAACGGTAACCAAGATAATCGAAATAGAAAACAAGCGGCTGAGCTCGTACAACGGCAATTACAGCAAGTACAAAATTCTGAAAGCCGAAAGGTACGAACGCGCGTTAAAGGAGTACGAAAAGCAACAGGAAGAAATAAAGAAGTTGCAGACGTACGTCGATAAAAACATAGTGCGCGCAACCACGGCTAAGAGCGCGCAGAGCAGAGTAAAACAGCTTGAAAGAATGGACGTTCTCGAAAAGCCGTACCTGCCGCCCCGCCCGCCGAAGTTTAATTTCACCTATTCGCAGCAGCCCGCAAAAGAGGTGCTGACCATAAGCAACTTAAACCTTGAAATCGGCGGTAAATCGCTGATAGTAGGGGGGCAATTGCAGATTTTACGCGGTGAAAAGGTGGCGATCCTCGGCGAAAACGGCGCGGGTAAGTCTACGCTTTTAAGGGCGATAGTCGGCGGCAACAATCCCGCGATAACGCTCGGCAGGTACGCAAAGATTGCCTACTACGATCAGGAAATGGCGAACCTGAACGGTGAAAACACCGTGCAGGCGGAGCTGTGGGAGAGGCACGTTTCTTATACTCTCACCGAGGTGCGCTCGTCTTTGGCGAGGTGCGGTTTATCGGCGGAGGACGTCGATAAAAAGGTGTCGTCGCTTTCGGGCGGCGAGCGGGCTAAGCTCGCGCTGTGCGTGTTCGAGAATGCGTGCGGAAATATTCTTATCTTGGACGAGCCTACCAACCACCTCGACCTGCCCGCAAGGGAGAGCTTGGAGGAGGCACTCAAAAATTTCGACGGCACGGTCGTATTCGTATCGCACGACAGATATTTCATCTCGGCGGTTGCGGAGAGGGTCGTCGAGATAGAGGACGCGGCGCTAAAAAGCTACGAGGGCGGCTACGAGGGATACAAATTAAAGAAGGCGGAAGCCGCCGAGAGGGTGCGGCTCGAAGAGGAAGACAAGCGGCGCAAAGAGGCGGAGGACGAACGCGCAAGAACCTACCGCTCGAAGAAGGACAGAGCAGCGGAGGCGATAGCCCGCGCCGAGCTGAAAGCCGTCGAGGCGGAGATAGGCGCACTCGAAGCTGTGGAAGCCGAGCTGAACGCACGCCTTACCGACCCCGAAGTTATGGGGGACTATAAAAAGCTGAACGAAGTTATTGTCGGTTTGGATGAAAACCGACGCAGGTTAGAAGAGCTGTACGAAAGGTACGGACAACTTATAAATTAGGTGATTTTATGAAAAGACAAGAAACCGACGAGACAGCCGTAACCGTCGCGACCGACGGCAAGGACGAAAAAATCGAAGAGTACGTCGTAGACAAAAACGAGAAGCAGACGAGGCAGACGCTGTTCAAAACCATATCGGGGGTAATCAATTTTATTCCCACTGTGCAGGACGCTTACACGAGCTGGATAAAGCCCATTTACGATAACAGGGCTCAGATTTCGCGTAGGCTGAACGCGGTGTCCACGGCGATATCCATAATTTTCTTCCTGCTGTACGTGCCCTTCCTGTTGATGGGCAAGCTGTACAAGGATTTGTCGCTTGGGCTGGACGTCGCCGTGTACGTGTGCATAGGCGTGTACATTGCGACCATAGCGGCGCTGCTTATCGTCACGATTGTTTCGGGCAAGAGCAGTTCCACCGAAATGGCTAAAAAGCATAAAAAGACGCGCAAAATCGTGCTTTTCGTGGTGAGGCTCGCCTCGCTTGCGATTGCGATAACCGCGCTCGTTATATCAGCTACACGCGGAACGAAGAGCACAATCGGCGCAACGTTTGACACGGTTGCGATAGTGTTCGCGGTTATGTCGATAATCTTTACGGGACTGCCGCTGATTTTCGGGGGCGTGGCGGGATTTCTGCGCTGGTTGATTTCGCCTCCCAAAGTCAAGTACAGGTTTTCGTTCGTTGCAATCGAATGGTACCAGTCGCTTACGAGCGAACAGCAGTTAAATAAGGCGATAAAGAGAGCCGCAAGAAAGTACGGCGAGAGAATGGGCAATCTTCTGGATAATTATTTCCTGCCCGCGATAGGAAAAAAGTATATGTACGCAGTCGACCGCGCCGCGCTCTTAAAGCTTTTGGACAGCGTGCCCACCGAGGAGCGGAACATTGCCGAGTGGATGACCAAGGAAATTTTCGACTACGCCGAGGAGTGCGGTTACGTCAGGATAAATCCCTGCAAGGAAATGGAGCTCGAGGGAAATATAGACCTCGAAGGCAAGAGCAAAAAACCCGCCGAGGAAAAGCGCAAGCGCCCCTCGCTTTTCGGACGGAAATCAAAGAAAAAGAAAGAAGAGGCGCAAGAGGAAGAAGAGGAATAAAACACAATTCGCCGCGGCATATGCCGCGGCGAATTGACTTTTCATGCTTTATTTACTTAAAATTCCAAGCTCTTTTCAATGTATGCTTCAAGCTCGGAAATGGGCAGACGTATCTGTTCCATACTGTCGCGGTCACGCACCGTTACGGTGTCGTTTTCGAGCGTGTCAAAGTCGATTGTAATGCAGTACGGCGTGCCGATTTCGTCCTGACGGCGGTAACGCTTGCCTATCGAGCCCGTCACGTCGTAGGTGACCGAGAACTTCTTCGCAAGCTTTTTGTAGACCTCGTCAGCCTTGTCCGAAAGTCCCTTCTGTAAAGGCAGTATCGCTGCCTTGTAGGGAGCAAGGAAGGGGTGCAGCCTCAAAACCGTGCGCACGTCGTTTTTCTCGGCGTTGATAACTTCCTCGTCGTACGCGTCGGTAAGGTACGCGAGCACCATTCTCTCGACGCCGAGCGACGGCTCGATTACGAACGGCACGTATTTCTCGTTGGTTACGGGGTCGGTGTATTCCATACTCTCGCCGCTCTCCGTCTGGTGCTGGGTGAGGTCGTAGTCGGTTCTGTCGGCAACGCCCCAAAGCTCGCCCCAGCCGAACGCGAAGTTGTACTCGAAGTCGGTCGTCGCCTTGGAGTAGAAGCAAAGCTCTTCCGCCGAGTGGTCGCGAAGGCGCAGGTTTTCCTCTTTCATACCGAGTGAGAGGAGGAAATCTTTACAGTAATTTTTCCAGTAGTTGAACCATTCGAGGTCGGTGCCGGGCTTGCAGAAAAATTCAAGCTCCATCTGCTCGAACTCGCGCACGCGGAAGATGAAGTTGCCGGGGGTGATTTCGTTACGGAAGGACTTACCGATTTGTCCTATGCCGAAGGGCACGCGCATACGCGAAGCGCGCTGGACGTTTTTGAAGTTGACGAAGATGCCCTGCGCCGTTTCGGGGCGGAGGTACACGGTGTTCACGCTGTCCTCGGTAACGCCCTGGAAGGTCTTGAACATAAGGTTGAATTTACGGATGGGGGTAAAGTCGCTCTTGCCGC
>CAMWWH010000030.1 GCA_947177975.1 uncultured Clostridia bacterium
TCGGCGAGGTGCGCTTCGGCAGCGGCAAGGACTTTGCGGTGCTCGCGCATCTGGACGTCGTGCCCGCGGGCAGCGGCTGGACGCACGAGCCGTTCGGCGGCGAAATCGACAGCGTAAACGGAAAAGTCTGGGGCAGGGGCGCTATGGACGACAAGGGTCCCGCGCTCATCTCCCTTTACGCTATGAAAGCTTTAAAGGACGAGGGTTTTACTCCGTCTAAAACTATCAAGCTCATTGTAGGCTGCAACGAGGAAACGGGCTGGGCTTGCATGGACCACTACAACAAGGTTGCCAAAATGCCCGAGGTCGGCATTTCGCCCGATGCGGACTTCCCCGTAATCTATGCGGAAAAGGGTATCGTGCATTTTCAGTTTGTGTTCCCCGCGGCGAACGCGCAGTTTTCAGAGCTGAAAGGCGGCGGCGCGACTAATATGGTCTGCGACTACTGCTCGGTTAAAGCCGAGGAAAAATCCGCGCTTTTAGAGAAATTGGGGCTGGAATATGCCGAAGGTATTGTAATTTCCCGCGGGAAAAGCGCTCACGGCTCGACCCCCGACAAGGGCGTAAACGCAATCGAAAAAGTGCTCGATTATCTCGGCATGTCGGAAATGAAAAGACTGCTCTTCGTCGAGAAATTCGGACTTATGAATTTCGAGGACGAAACGGGAAAGCTGACCTTTTCGCCCAACGTAATAGAGCAGAAAGACGGCAAAATATACGTGACGTGCGACGTGCGCTATCCCGCAACTTGCAGACTCGAAACCGTTTTGGAAACGGTTGAATCGTACGCTATCCCCTACGTAATCCTGCACGAACAGGACCCCCTTTACAACGACAAGAACGGCGAACTTATCACAACGCTTTTAGGAGTTTACAACGAGGTTACGGGTGCGAACGCTCAGCCCGTGGCAATCGGCGGCGGCACGTACGCGCGCGCCTTGAAATGCGGCGCGGCGTTCGGTCCCGAGGAGGACGGCGAGGAATGTACCGTGCACCAGCCCGACGAATACATAACTTTTGAAAAGATTGAAAAGTGCTTTAAAATTTACAAGCTTGCACTTGAACGGTTAACCAAATAAATAATTAAAAGCGCCGCGGCAGTTGCCGCGGCGCTGTTTTATTGTTCCTCTTTATTGTCGCTCTGAACGGGCGCGGGCTTCGGCGCTTTTCCGACCAATGAGCGGATTGTGTTCAGCTCTTCGGGCGGCAGACTGTTCTTGTCGACCGCAAGAGCCGTCGCGCGCGTATTGTATAAAAATATGAAGTTCGCGGTTTCTTTTACACGCACTATCCACTTGTAATATATCTTGTTGGTCGAGGTATGCTCGCCGTCGGTATAACCCTTTTCGAGCAGATAGTCACCGAAAAATTCCAGCTCCTGCGTGCGCTTGTACTGCAGCGCCGTCTTGGCTGATTTACTGCACATTATCAGAAAGAATATGCCTAAAACGACAAACACCGCGCCTACTACAATCAGAATAAAATTGCTCGAGTCTTCCAACCCCTCTAAGGCGGTTATGCCTATCAGCAGTAAGCCCAAAACGAAGATAATCGCGCCGCAAACTATATACAATATGCCGAGGTTGTGCATGCTTTTATTCAGTTCGCTATACACTTTTTCGTCATGAACGATACTTGTTTTTACCGTGCCTTTTTCGGTTATCACTTAAATTACCCCCTTAATATGCCTTAACGAACGGTTTTTTCGTTACATTAAGTGCTTTCTTATCGCCTTAATCGAGGTGTTGGCTATAAGGTTGGAGCCTCTGAACGTGGGGTGCACGCCGTCAAGCGAATAGTCGGTGAAAGGATGGCTTTCACACAGTCCGTTAAACATTTCGTCGTACGCAACGAACTCGTCGCATTTCTCCACGCACACGCGGTGAATGATTGCAAGCTCCTTGTTGAACACGGGGCGCATACGACTCTTGTCGGGCGCGGGCAGAAGGAACGGCTCTAAGAAAATGACCACTATCCCCGCTTCTTTCAAAACGGTAATAAGCTCGGTCAAATCGCGCTCGAACTGCTTGAAATTGAGCTCCTTGCCGTACTTGAACTGGTGGATTGTGTTGTTGATGCCTATCATTATAACGACGGCGTCGGGCTTCAGGTCGATAACGTCGCGCTGAACGCGGGCTAAAAGGTCACACACCTCGTTGCCCGAAACGCCCTTGTTTAAAAGCTCGATATCCATATCGGGATAGATGGGGCGCAGCTTGTCGGCAAGTATCTTGACGTAACCGTTGCCGAGCGACTTTTCGTCGTTCCTGTCCCTGTCGCAATCGGTAATCGAATCCCCGAAAAATACTATCTTCATTTTTCCTCCCTGCGCCGCTCTTGCCTCCGCTTGCATTGCGGGCGCGGCAATTACTAAAATTAACTTATTTTTATTTTAGCACACCGCCATATAATTTTCAAGCGTAGCGCATAAAATTTTATGGGCTATTATTTTTAAAAGGGATAAAATATGTTTTGACAAGCGCGTTTATTTATGTTATATTTATTTAGCGTTAAGCGTAAGTTTAATAGCTTTAATATCTTTGAGCGGACGTACCCAAGTGGCTCAAGGGGCTCCCCTGCTAAGGGAGTAGGGCGGGAAACTGCCGCGCGAGTTCAAATCTCGCCATCCGCGCCAAAACAGAGGAGTAGAATTTCTACTCCTCTGTTTGTCATTTTACACTCTTCCTTATTTTTGCGACTTTCCTGGTCATAATTTTTCTGCCGATATTCTCGTATAAAAACTTTTTCAAGCCTTTATATTCCTGATTATATTTACAATAGAATTCGTCGGGGGAATCGAATACTCCCAAATCTTCAACTAAGGCTTGCTGCTGTACCGTCGTATTTTCACCGTTCCAATCAATTTGCAAGTTATTAAAATCTTTAACGGCAACGGCGTAATCGAAAAACTTACCCTTGTATTCGGGAAACAGTTTTTGCAATCCCGCTATGTACGCTTTATCGGTTATTACCCCCTCTAAACTCAGCCATTCGCCGTTATAATAAACTTCCGCCCAAGTGTGAACGATAAGCGGCGGCGCAAGCTTAGCCATAATCTTCGGCATCAAACTGCGCTGAAAAACTTTTGTGACCTTTGTACCGTGCAATCTGCAAGGAATACCCACGGCTCGGAGCAACGTCATAATCAAAATTGCTTTTGTATTGCATTGACCTATGCCGTCGTGCAGAACCTGTACTGCCGTCAGATTGTCGTATTTGTTATAGCCGAGCAAAATTTCATTCTGAACGAATTCGTAGATTGCGCCGATTTTATCATATTCGTCCAACTTATTCCACTCACGGGAACATATTAAATCCGAAATTTCTTTTTCGTGATAGTTGAGCAGAGGCGTGCTCTTTAAAAATTGTTCCATAAAAAACCTACCTTGCAACAGATACTCCTATTATAGCTATTCGATTATATACTTTCAACAATTTAATCTCCGTTAAGGCTTACCGTCACCTGCACGCTGCCTTCGTCCGCCCCGAGCAAGGTGCGGAGTTCGGAAGCGGAATAGCCTTCGATTTTACCTATCCTCGTATACGAATAGGAATTGTTACCGAAGAACAGGCAAAGATATCTTCCGGCATACAAAATCACGTCGCCCGCCGTTGCGGATATATAAGTATTGTTTGCGGGAAGGCTGTGGCCGATATCACCATACATTTCAAAGTTGCCGTTTTCGTCGGCGGTAAAGGTTATATCGCCCTCCTTCAAAATTTCCACGAGAGCGTAAACCGAGCTGTTATCGGCAAGCGTGATTTCCAGCTTGCTTTCGTTTATCGTAAGATACATTTTCATATTTCCCTCCCAATTTCCGTCGTCCTCTTCCGCCGCGCCGCTGCAAGCAAAGGCGAAAACAAATAGCGACAATGCGCATAAAACAAGCGCCGCAAATTTTACGAGCCTTTTCATATCTCCCCTCGCAACGTCTTTCGATAAATTGTATCACAAAATGCCGCCGCACGCAAGTTTTAAAAACTTTACTTGTCATTAAATTTGCTGTATAATAGAGCTATGTACGAAGAACTTTCAAACGAACTTGCGCAGCGGATGTCACGGGAAAAGCGCGACGGAAGCTTTAAAAAGGTCGCGTTCGACTGCGACGGAGTTATAAGACGGGTTGCCAATCCTCACGACAACGGCTCGGTATGGCGGACCGCGTTTATTCGCGATATCGACAAGATAATGAATTGCCCCTACTACAACCGCTACGCCGACAAGACGCAGGTCTTTTCCTTTTATAAAAACGACGACATAACCCGCCGCGGGTTGCACGTTCAGCTCGTTTCGCGCATTGCCCGCACGATAGGCGGCGCGCTCAATTTAAACCTCGATTTAATAGAGGCAATATCTCTCGGTCACGACATAGGTCACACCCCTTTCGGACACGCGGGCGAGCGCTATCTCGACGAATGTTTTTTCGCTCACACGGGGCGGCATTTTTCGCACAATATCCACTCGGTGCGCGTTCTCGACGGCGTTTACCCCTATAATATATCGCTGCAAACGCTTTCGGGCATCGCCTCGCACGACGGCGAGTTAGAGCTTTCGGAATACCGTCCCAAGCCCCTCGATAGCTTCGAAGAGTTCGACCGTCAGATAGAAAACTGCTACCTCGACGCGGGCGCGGTCAGAAAGCTCGTGCCCTCCACCTTAGAGGGCTGCGTGGTGCGCATATCTGACATAATCGCATATCTGGGCAAGGACAGGCAGGACGCAGAGCGGGCGAAAGTCGTCAACGAGAGCGACTTCGAGGGCACGGATATAGGCAGATTCAACGCGGAAATGATAAACAACCTAATGGTCAATATCATAGAGAACAGCTACGGCAAAGACTATATAAAGCTCGACGCAAAGCATTTTAACGCGCTGAAAAAGGCGAAGAGCGACAACTACGAGCTTGTGTACAAAAGCGATTTGGCGCGTAAAGGGTTCAGTGAAACCGTGCAGCCGATGTTCAGGCTTTTATACGACAGACTTTTGGACGATTTGATTTCGAAGAACGAGGAGTCGCAGATTTTCGCGCACCACATAGCCTACGTGAATAAGTCGTACTACAAGCGGCGCGAGCCCTACGAAAACAGCGAGCCCAACCAGATTGTCGTCGACTACATAGCGAGTATGACGGACGATTATTTCATAGATTTGTTCGCAAAGCTTTTCCCCGACAGTAAATTAAAGATAGAATATAAAGGATATTTCTAAATATAATAGCCCCGCGGCGCAAACGCGCCGCGGGGCTGAATTTTCACATTTTACCATCTAATAAATCGAACGTTCCGCTCTCTTTATAGCTGAACCTTTCGCCGTTGGAACTGACTATGCAGTGGTCGTAAAAGATAATTTTACACATTTCGCACGCGGTGAGCAATTTTGCCGTCACCTCGTTATCCGACTGCGAGGGACGGGCTGGACTGTTTACGTGGTTGTGCGCAACGTACAGTCCGTACGCGCCCGACAACGACAGTTCCAAAAGGAGTGCGCCCGCCGACACCTCGACTTTATCGGGCAATACCGAGGTGTACCTCTTTATTCCCGTAACCTTTCCGCTCTTGTTGACAAAGTACAAATCGACGTTTTCGTTTTCCTCACCGCGGAAGCGCTCCGCCGCCACGTCGAAAAACTGCGCGGTGCCGGTTAAGTACAGGTCGGCGCGCTTAAACGACTTCCTCGTTCTGTCCAAAGATTTCAGATACAACGCAACGTTTTCGGGCACGCCCTCCACCGTCATTATCTCGTCTAAACCTGCTTCCATAACAGCCGAAACGCTCGGAAACCGTTCCAACAGCGCGGAGGCAACCGCCGACATATCCCTGCCGCCGTACGCGTTACCCAAAATAATGTTCAATAGCTCGCTTTCGCTCAATTCGCCGCCCGATTGCAGTTTTTCCAAATACTCTCTTCTGTAACCCTGTGCCATTGCACCCTTTTCCTCAGTTTTTAACCGTTACGGAGCTGCCGCCCGTCCTGTCCTTTTTTACGATTATCTGTCTGTCGATTTTTTCTTTCAGCTCGGCAACGTGCGAAATGATGCCGACCAGTCTGTTGCCCTCGGACAAATCGTCTAAGGCGCGGATTGCCTGCGACAGCGATACGTTATCCAGCGAACCGAAGCCCTCGTCGACGAACATAGTGTCAAGCTTAATGCCGCCTGCGGACGACTGTATTTCCTCCGACAGTCCGAGCGACAGCGCCAGAGCCGCCTTGAACGACTCACCGCCCGACAGCGTTTTGACACTGCGCGTCGAACCGTTGTAATGGTCTAAAACGTCGAGTTCCAACCCGCTCTGACTGCGGTTGTTTTCGGCGCTCTCGCGGCGCTTCAATTCGTATTGATTGTTGGTCATAACAAGCAGTCGGCGGTTTGCGCGCACGATTACCCTTTCGAAATACGCCGCCTGCACGAAGGTTTCGAGCATAATTTTTTCCTTGCCCGAAAGCGTGCCGTTCGCCGTGTCGGAAAGCGCCTTTACCCAGCGGTATCTGCCCTCGGTTTTCGAAATCGCCTCGTACGCTTTGCCCGCGTCGGCAATACACCGTTTATTGCTCTGCAAGCGGTAACTCAAATCCTTCAAAGCGGCCTGCAACCGCGCTTTCTCCTCTTCCGCCGCCGACTTCTTAGCAATCAGACTTTGCCCGTCGGCAACCTCCTCGCGGCTTAGCTGTTCGGCGCACTGCTTGATTTGTGCACGCAGTTCGCCCAGCTTTTTATCGCTTTCGGCAAACTCGTCGCGGCAGTTTTTCAGTTGCCGTTCGATATCTTCTCTCTGCGCTTCGAGCCCAGCAATTTTGTCGGTCGCTTGTTTTTTAGTATCGAATTCGAGGGTTATTAACAGATTTTTAACGTCGTTTTTAAACTGCTCTACCGAATTCTGCGCACTGACCAATTCGGACTGTGCTCCGCTTAATTCCGCGTTCAGCTTTTCCGCTCTTGCGGCGTTAGCCGCAATCTCCGACTTTATTTTATCCGCGCGCAAGAGCAGTCTTTTTTTGTCTTCCAAACTCCTGTTTAACGCGTTAAAACTGCCGTTGACCCCCGAATATGCCGCAGTTACCGCGTTTTTGACGTCTTTCAGCTTGGCGCCCTCGGGGATTTCCACGTACTTCGCCGCGCCGCTTTTTATATGCTCCGCACGCGTTTCGTACGCGACCTTCAACCTGCCCGCGCACTCGCTCTGCCGCCGTTCGTCTTCCGCGGCTTGCTCGTATGCGCGCTTGAAATTTTCCAGCTCTGCGGCGGACGGCGCGCTCTCCGCCCTCTTTGCGGGCGCGGGGTGATGCAACGACCCGCACACGGGGCACGGCTCGCCCTCTTTCAGCTCCGCCGCGATTACTCCCGCCTGCGCGTCTAAAAACAGTCTGTTCTTTTCCTCGTATTCCGACCGCGCCTTTGCCGCAATCCCGCGCAACACTTCGTACCTGTCGCGGGCGGCGGTGTACTCTCTGTATTCCTCGCCCAACTTGTCCGCGGCGGCAAGCAGCTCTTTAAGCTCGTCCGACTGCGCCTTTAACCTCTTCAACTCCGCCTCGCCTTTGACTGTTTCCAGCTCGGCGGCTTTAATACTTTCCCTCTCGGCTTCGAGCTCTTCCGCGCGCTTTTTTACCTCTATCGTTTCCGCGGCGGCGCGCGATAAAACTGCCTTTAACTGCTCGGCGCGGGCAGACGACTTAGCTACGGCGGCGTACTTTACTTCAAGCTCGTCGTACCGCGGAAGAAGAGCGTTTATCGCCGCGATTTCGCCCGTCAGTTTTCTGATTGTTTTATCGTCGTCCGCGTGCCCGTCAAGCCGCGTTTTACACTCGGTATACCGAATCTCCCATTCGGCGATTTGCTTATTTATCCTATCGGACTGTGCCTCCAACTCCCTGCGCCGCGCGCAGGCAGCCAAGCCCACGCTTATTTCCGCAAGCCGTTTGTCGCACTCCTTCAACGCTTCGTTAACGCCCTGTTCCTCGCGTTGGTCGGCACATATCATCGAGGCAATGAGATTTTTCACCTCTTCCGAGGTCAGTTCTCCGCGCTTTGCTTCCTCTACGGATTGCCCGTATTCCGACCCCTCAGCGCATAAAATTGCCTGCACGTACTGCATAACCGAGGCAACCGCGCGGTCGTAATCAGCTTTCAGCTTTGCCGCCTCGGACTTGATTTCGTCCTGCAACCGCTGGAATTTATGCGTCTGGAAAATCTTCTGAAATATCTTCTTTCTGTCCTCGGTGGGCGCTAAAAGAAGGCGGGCGAAATCGCCCTGCGCAAGCATTGCAATCTGCGTGAACTGCCCGCGGTCGATACCCAAAATTTCGATAACCGCGCGGTTGACGTCCTTGACCTTGGTTATAACTTTGCCGTCGGGCATTGTCAGCTCGGCGTTCGCCTTCTCGTCGGTAACTCCCTCGCCGCGCGATTTTTTGCGCCTGTACTCGGGGTTGCGCACTATCTTGTAGCGCTTGCCGTTACACATAAAAGTCAGTTCGACGAACGTGGGCACGTCGCCGTCGGCGTACTTCGAGCGCAGCATATTCGGCTCTCTGTTCTCGCCGCTCGCCTCTCCGTACAGCGCGAAAACTATGCCGTCGAACACGGTCGTCTTGCCCGCGCCCGTGTCGCCGCAGATTAAATACAAGCCCCTCTCGCCGAGAAGGGTAAAGTCTATTTCCGTGCGTGCGGCGTAGGGACCGAACGCAGACATAACCAGTTTTTCGGGCTTCACTGCTCTTCCCCCCACACCTTTTCTATAAGCGAGCGCACTAAGTCCGCCTGCTCGTCGCTCATATCGGCGTTGTTCTGCGCCTTGTACAGCGAGGAAAACAGCTCGAACGGAGTCCGCGCGGGCACGCAGTCGTCAAGCTGCAATTTAGCCTGTTCGCGGGTGCGCGTATTGTCGTAACGCAGGCTCATCACGAACGGATAAATTATGCGCAGTTTGCCGAGCGCGTCGGGCACTTCCTCCTCGTCGGTCAGCACGACGTGCACCAAATCGCTTTGCAAAGTAGTATTTTCATAGTACGCGCGCTTGGTCAGCTCCGCGTACGCGCCGCGGATTTCCACTACCCCGCGCATGGGTTTAAGCGGAATTTCGCGGATTTTCAAATCGCCCTTTTTATTGAGTTCGACTACCGTCACCGACTTCTGTCCGCCCGCTTCGGACAGCGAATAGACGAGTGGCGTTCCGCAGTAGCGCACGCGCTCGCCCGCAACGTTCTGCGCGCCGTGCACGTGCCCGAGCGCAACGTAGTCAAACCCGTCGAAAACGCCCGCGTCGACGTTGCCTATATCGCCCACGTTAAACTCCTCCGAGCCAGAGCTTTTCGAACCCGTAACGAACTGGTGCGCAACCAAAACGTTGCGCGCACTGCCGTCCAACTCAACCGTGCCGACTGCCGCCTTGACCGCGGCGGTATAATTATCAATCGTTTCGCCCTCGAAAAACCTGCGCACCATGGCGGGCTTTACGAACGGCAACAGATAAACGTTGACCTTTCCGTATTCGTCGGTCAGCGTAACGCACTTTAAACTGCCGTCGTACACGGGCGAAACGTGCACTCCGCCCAGCCCCAAAAAGTTTTCGCCGAACGCAAGCCTTTCGGGCGAATCGTGGTTGCCGCTGACGATAAAGACCTGAGTTTTCAGCGCGGCAAGTCCGCATAAAAAGCGGTCGAAAAGCTCCACCGCCTCGGCGGACGGCACGGACTTATCGTAAATATCGCCCGCCAAAATCACGCCGTCGGGGCGCTCGTTTTCGGCAATCTCGAGGATTTTTCCGAGAATATATTTCTGGTCGTCGATAAGCGACAACTCGTTGTAACGTTTGCCGAGATGCAAATCGGCAAGGTGCAAAAATTTCAATTATCTATCTCCGCCGCCGAACACAAGGTTTCTGACAGAACCGAGGTCGACGTTAATTTCGTCGTACTGCTTGGTATATTCGGCAAGCAATTTATCGTAAGGGCAAAGGCAGGTATGATGGCGCAGCGACCTGCGGAAAAGCTTGTCCGCGCCCGCATAATCGGCGTAAATCCAGCCGTGCGAGATATGGAATCTGCTCCAACGCTCGTGCTCCAACCTCTTCATAAGCTCCTTTTCGTCCGCCGAAACGGTGCCGCCGCCCTTGACGAACCGCTCGTAATAGACAACCGCATACGCCTGAGCCGACTTGTTCGACAGCTTGATAAACGGGTCTTCCAAAAGCCAGCAGTCGCTCACTGCGTCGCTGTTGCGGTAAGCGTTGTAATCGGCTCTCAGATTGTTCAGATAGGTCGCTGCCTCAGCTCTCTTATTCTCGTCCGTCAGCACGGTATAGCCGTAGTGATACAGCCTCGCGTAGTAGTCGTCGATAAGCGTTGCGTACGAGAACATTTCCCCGCGGTTGCCGAACGGCACGACCGAAAGGAAAGGCTTGGCGCCCTCGCCGTACGCCGTCGAAAAGGTTTCAATATCGTCGTCAAGCCAGTTTAACCGCCCGACACTCTCGCTCTCGATAAGATTGACGTAAATCGTGATATGCCGCCCCTGCGCTTTGCCGTTAGCTGCATAATATTCGCGCTTGAAGCTGTCGATAAGCACGTTTGCCATGGCAATGTTTCTTTCGTCGTCGCCGAGGGCAATCACGAAGTCGCGGATACCGCATTTTCGCGCCTCTTTAATAGCCGCGTCGGCGCTCTCTGCCGACATAAACGGATACGTAAAGCACGACTGACTGTGGAATACCGCAACGGGCAACTGCATATTTTTATCGATAAACTCCTTTGCCTGCTTGCGGGGTAATCCGCAGACGGCCTGAGCTTTATCGTACAGCATATCGTAAGCCCCGCCGCTTATCTCGTCAGCCTTATTTATTAACGTTTGCGTATCAGCGGGCAGACCGCTCTCCTCGTTCAGACAGCGGAAAAGCGGGTGATTATGCGCGAACAAGCCCGACTTTTCATTTATGCTTACGTCGTAAATATCCGCGATAAAGCGGGTTGGCGTGTACTCCGCTTCGCCGCTCTTCGTAATGTATGTCGTGTGAGTATACAGCTCCTCCATAGCGTACTGACCCGTCTTGCCGAAGCCGAGCACGGCAATGCGGTACGCTCCGTTTTCGTCGGGAGCCGAGTCTGCGGCGAACGCACCCTCGCCCTTAGCCGCAAGATTGCGTTTACGCTCCGCAACAAGGCTCTGCGAGGATAAAGTCGCCTCGTTGAATACGTTTAACTGAATTTTAGCTTTAAGTCCGTCACGGTAAGCATCTTTATTATCGTGACATCCGAGTTCTTCGAGTATGTCGTCGAAAACTCTGTTCAGACGGTGCTTGTAGCTGTCGAAGTTAATTTCGCCGCCCGTCAGAAGATAGTAATTGACCGCCGTGGGAATAGCGTTTACAATCTCGCCGTCCTTTACCTTGACGTACGCGCCGAGCACGCTCGTCAGATCTTCGAAAACCACGGCGGCGTTGTCGCCCTCGAAACCGCCGCAGTCGCCCATAGCAAAGACGTTGAACAGCTTGTTGCGCACGTCGCCGCATTCGTCGCGCTTGAAGTCCTTTCTTCTGAACTTGAACTTCTTTAAAAACGAAACGACGTTTCCGCGGTCGTCGCGGCGGAAATCGGAGTAATAATAAAAGCCGTTTTCCATAAGCTTGCAGTGAAGCTGATTTTTACGCGAGAACGACTCCTCGCCGTTTTCGTAAAATATTATTACGTACTTGTGCTTTTTCCCCGTTCTTTTTCTCTCTTCCTCGAAGTGATTTTTTATGCTGAGCGCAAGCAAAATCGTATCGGGAGTAACCGTTGTGAAAATATAGTACGAGCTGAACCGTCTTCTTAAACCGTGAATCTGCACGCGGGAATAAAATTCGTAGCTCAATCCCACGGTAACGACGATGAGGAACACGAAGCTTGCATACACGATTACGCCGTAGTACAGACAAGCTAAAATTCCGCCCGCAACCTCTCCGAGCTCTAAAAGCGAGTTGAACGTAAGCCCCGCCGTCGAGGAAAACAGTCCGTGGAAAAAGGATACCGCTCCGCCCGCAAACGTTCTGTCGGGCAATGCGGCGTAGCCGACGACCATACGGATCGCAAGACTGCATACAATAGCTATCGCGATTACCGTAATTTCCGCCTTCAGCTTTTTCGTGGGGTGCTTTGAGCAGTATAAAAGATAAAGCGCTATCGTGCCGGCAAGCAACAATGCAAGCGCCACAGCCGCCATTACTATTCCGAATGCAAACCAAAATATTTTCATAATTTTACCTTTCGTTGCGAGTGCTTTCAACGCACTTATTTTCAACCAATATTGTACCGCAAAAGCGCGAAATAGGCAACCGTTTAAATACAAATAACCCCCGACCGTTTCGGTCGGGGGTTAAATTGTTTTTCGTTAGTTAAGCAACGGGCATAAGAGTAAGGTAGAACAAGTTGATTTCTTTGCCTCCCGACGTTATCGTATGGGCAGTCGCCGAATCCTCAATAGTTATTTCCGTAACACCGTTCGCACCGATAGTGTACGTCGTGCCGTCCACTACAACCTCTTTACCCGACGAACCGGAGTCAAAGTATAACGTCAAAGTTCTTCCTCCGCTTACGGTAAACGAAATAGTAGCGGCGCCGTTTTTACCGATTTTTAAACCGTGGGTAAACGTTTTATCGCCAACCTTAACCGTACCGTCTTTGTTCGAACCGCCGGTCAACGTAAACATGTCGTTCGTCGGCGTTCCGTCGGTCTTATTTTTGCTGTTCGGTTTGTCAAACGAACACTCTACCGTCTGCGCAACAAAGTCTTCGTACTTAACCATAATCGCGTTGTACTTGGTCATATCGTCCGCGCTTATATCTTCTTTCTGAGCCGCCGTAAGGCTTTCGTACGCCGATTTAAGTGCGCCGCCCGTAGCCAAAGTTACGTTTTCAACGGTCGTTGCTTCCAGCAATTCCTTGAACGTTGCAAGGTTGGCAACCTCTTTTTCAGCCGCCTCAATCTGAGCCAAAGCCGCATTGAGCACCGTCAGGGACGCGTTTACGTTGGTAACGTTAACTTTTTCCTGATCGTCCTCTTCGAGTGCGTTGTACTCTTCGAGCTGAGCGGTGTACAGCGAGATTGCAAGTTCGACCGCGGGTTTGCTGTCTACAACCAAATCGAGAGCCGTCGACAACGGCAGTCTGTTGATTTCGTTCTGTAAATTGTCGAGGGCAAACTGCGCGAACGTCGTCTGAGCCGCGGTGAGCTTTGAATAGTTGGTAACCTTGGACTGCGCCGTTGCGCTTATCGCATTGTACGCCGTTACCGCCGCCTGTATATCGTTGCCCGAATACTCGGTTACCGTTCCTATATATTCTATACGCGCAATTGCGTACGCAACGATAACCTCTTCGTAAGCCGCCTGAGCTTTACTCAATCTCTCGGTGAGCTCTGCTCCAAGGTCGGTCTTTTCCTCTTCGGTGATAAGGTTTGCATAAGCCTGTTTAGCCTTTTCAATCGCGCTGCCGCTGCTTCTCGTAACAGGGTTGGGAATAGCCTCGATAGCCTTTTTAGCATCTTCTACGCGCGCCTGTTTGGCAGCCGCGGAGTCCTCTTGCAAGCTCAGCGAATTTATGGTAATTTCCTTATCCTTTTTACCCGAGCAGACCATATAAACGCCCGCGTCGAGCATAACCGTTCTCGAACCTGTGAACGCTTCGAGATAAACTTTACCGTCATTACGGATAACCTGAGGAGTTTCGCCCGTAGCGTCGATGGTTAACATCGTATTCGCCGCAACCGAGAACGTTGCTACCTGCCCCTTCGCCTTTAAGGCGCTCGTAATACTGAAATTTACTTTCGGAGCGTTAGTATTCATTTCCTGCATATCCGCGGTTACGTCGCTGTGACCCTGCGCGCCCGCATACAGAACGCACCTTACTCTTGCGCCGATACTGTCGTCCAAAAGCGCGTCGGTCTTTTTGTTTGCCTCGTCGTAATAGAACAGGTTGGGGTCGGTATCGAAGGTTGCGTAGCTCGTACTGTTTGTCGGGTCTTCACATTTGTTGGAAACCGTCTGCTCGCGCGTGTCTACAAGCGTAAGCGTTCCCGTACCGCCGTCACTGCAAGCATAGAACGTGTTAGCGTACGCCTTTGCCGCGCCGCCCGTATCTTTCGATACGTTCTTGCAGCCTTCATAATAATTCGCTTCGGAGAACAGATAGCAGTTCGCCCTCAAAGAATGAACGTAGGAAAGCGCAGGCTTTGAGATGTGATCATAGGGCGTGCTGCTTTGCGCGGGGTCGCCGAATACGAAGTTGTTGTAGAAGTGCACGTTTGCCTGCCTCGTAAGAGGAATACGCGAACCGCACTGATACCAGATATTGTGATGATACGTCAGATTGTACTGCAACGAGCTGTCCGACGAACCGATAAGGTTTGTTTTGTGGCAGTACTCGAAGTAGTTGTAAGAGCAGGTGAAGTAATATCCGCGCTTGAAGTCGCAGCTACCGTCGCCTTCCTTCTTATCGGTCTGCTTGGGAGCGGGATTATCGCATCTGCCGGGAAGGAACGTGTTGTTGTGTATCCAGCACCTTTCGACGGGAGCGGTGATTTTTGTACTCGAAGCCTGACCTTCCATACCGATTGCGTCTTCGGGATACTCGTCAAACGTAAGGTTTCTGACTTCGAAGCTCTTGCCTAAGCCCTTCTTGGAGCCGTCCGTGCCGGCTATGAAGTGGAAGCCCCAACCCTTTATCTTGGCGTCATCGCCGACGCCTTCGATGGTTACGTTCTTCATATCCTTCATACGAGCCATATGCCCGTTATCCTCGGGGTTGCCGCCTTCGTCCTCGTTGGCAAAAGACGTTAAGCCCTCGGGGGTAGTAACCTCGCCCAAAAATCTTACGACGATAGGTCTTGTGAACGCGCCGAACGCAAGCGTGCTGCCGTTACTTGCAGAATACGTATTGCTGGGTCGCGTAGCTTTTTTACTGCCCGCGTTGCTCGAAGTATACTGGTTATTGTTGAGCCACCAGCCGATACCCTTTGCGTAATAATCGCCGTTTTCGTTCCAGTTCTTGCCCTCGCCGCTGTAAGGGATTTTGAACATGTTGACGTCGCTGTTAGCCGCCGCGACTTCCTCCATAACCGTATCTTTATTCTCTTCGGTTACGTAAATTACCAAAGCGTCATCTTTAAGCGTGCCGTCGTTTTTATACGCTCCGACGCCTTCGCTGTAATTGAAATGAGCGTAACCCGAACGGTCGTACTCCTTTACGGGTAAGCCGGCAGTCATTTCTTTGTCGTTTACCTTGACGTCGTAAACGCCCGCGGAAATGCCCACGATATCGGCGCGAACTCCGCCACCTTTGGCGCGGATAAGCTGGCTGTCGATTGCGTGCCATTCGTCCGAGCCGCCGTGCAAACGGTAGGAAACCGTCGAGGTTTCAGCCGAACCGCTGAACTCTACCGCAATGCTCTCGTAGTTGCCTTTAAGCAGGCTCACGCCCGAAGGCAGGTCAGCCCACTGCGCCGTAAGCGATAAGTTGGAGGTTACGGGAGCAGAGAAATCGTATGTATTTTCGCCCGACTTCCAGCCCGTAAGATACTTTCCGTCGCTTGCGACGAGAGGCTCTACCGCCTGGCAGCCGTTTGCAACGTTCTGAGTAACCGCGCCGTCGGAGAATTCAACCTTGAATTCGTCCGCGTTGGGGTCGGACTCCGCGGGAGCGGACGATGAAGTTACGCTTCCTATATCGACCGTCTGATTGAACGTGAACGGATTTTTGGAAACCGTCTGCGAGTTGCCGCTCAAAGGCGCGAGCACTATTACCGTGCAGGTGATAACCGAGTTGCCCGCAGTTGCCGTCACCTTTGCAACGCCCGCCGACTTAGCCGTGATTTTACCGCTGTTATCGACAGTCGCAACCGAAGTCTGGAGCGACTTGAAGGTTGCTCCCTCCGCCGCCGTAATCGTCTTGCTTTCGCCTACCGTCAGAGAAATCGCCGTATCTTCGGACAGAATTACGGGATTTTCCTCTTCTTCGCCGCCGCCGACGTCGCCGCCTATGGGCGGCGGATTACTTGTGCCTTCGTCGCCGTGTTTTTTGTTGCACGCCGCCGTAGACACTACGCCGAAAGACATCATTCCTGCAAGTAGCAATGCAAGAATAGCACTCTTTTTCTTCATTTTTATTTCCCCCTTTGCGCCGAAAACAGCGCAAAATTAACATTTAAAGTTTTCAATTAACACTATTATATTACTTTATTGTAAATTTGTAAATACAATAACGGAAAAAATGCGACAATAAGCCGCATTTTTTAATTCTTGTTTATGGTTATACCCTTTTCGTACTTTCCGTTAAAGTCGTAGGTTTCGCCCTTGTATTTGAACTCGGGCAGAGTGTCGAGCTGTACGTTATGTAAGCTCTTGAAAATGCTCGCGTCGACGTCGGGGTTGCGCGTTCTGAAATCCTTGATAAGCTTTTTTATATCCTGCCTTGCCGACTGCCCCTGTTCGCCGAGGGAAAGATTTTCGGTCAGCTTGCACGCGCACGCGATAAACTGCAAATTATTGTAGTTCTGCCAGCGGATAATTTCGTCGTCTAAAACGCAGTACAGCGGGCGGATAAGCTGCATACCGCCGAAGTTGGTGCTGTTGATTTTGGGCATCATTCCCTGTATCTGACCGCCGAAAAACATAGACATCAGGGTCGTTTCGATAACGTCCGACATATGGTGCCCGAGCGCGATTTTGTTACACCCCAACTCCTGCGCCCTCGCGTACAAAAAGCCGCGGCGCATACGCGCGCAGAGATAGCACGGGTGCTCGCCGCCTATAAGGTCGTTGACGTCGAAAATGTCCGACCCGTATATATGCGCGGGGATTTCCAAAAGCGCGAGATTTTCCTTTATGCGGGCGAGGTTTTCGGCGCTGTAACCGGGGTTCATCACGATATATTCCGCGTCGAACTCGATTTCGGAGTGCTTTTTTAATTCCTGCACGCACTTGGCGAGCAGCATGGAATCCTTGCCGCCCGACACGCACACGGCGATTTTGTCGCCCTCTTCTATCAGCTTGTAACGCTTGACGGCTTGCAGAAATTTAGTCCAAATCCCCTTGCGGAATTTGGTTATTATACTGCGTTCGACAAGCTCGCACGGGGTAAGCTCTTTAGCCATCAGTCTTCGTCGTGGTGGTGCTCTTCCTCTTCATCGTGAGGGTCGGGGAATTGCGCCTTGTCGTATGCAATGCCGTTCTTGTCGTAGTAGTCCTTGATTGCCGCGCGGATAGCTTCCTCGGCTAAAACCGAGCAGTGCAGTTTGTGAGCGGGCAGTCCGTCGAGAGCCTCGGCAACCGCCTTGTTGGTAAGCTCCAAAGCTTCGGAAATGGGCTTGCCTTTAATCATCTCGGTAGCCATCGACGACGACGCTATCGCACTGCCGCAGCCGAACGTGTTGAACTTTACGTCCACGATAATATTGTCGCGCACCTTGATATAAATCTTCATTATATCGCCGCACTTTGCGTTGCCTACCTCGCCTATTCCGTCAGCGTCGTCGAGCTTGCCCACGTTGCGGGGATTGGTGAAATGGTCCATAACCTTTTCGCTGTATAATGCCATATATTTAAACCTCTTAAATCAAATGTTTTCTTTCGCCTTTTTCCAAACCTTCCCACACGGGGGATATAGAGCGCAGATATTCCACAACCTTGGGAACTTCGGCTATGATATAGTCGATTTCTTCCTCGGTGTTGTATTCCGACAAGCTAAGCCTTAAAGAACCGTGCGCAACCTCGTGGGGAAGTCCCAACGCAAGCAGTACGTGCGAGGGGTCGAGCGAGCCCGACGTGCACGCCGAACCCGACGAAGCGCATATGCCCTTTGCGTCTAAAAGCAATAAAAGACTTTCGCCCTCTATGCCCTCGAAGCACATATTGACGTTGTTGGGCAGTCTGTTCACCGTGTCGCCGTTGAGCTTGGAATGGGGGATTTTTTTAAGTCCCGCAATCAGCTTTTCGCGAAGTAGCGTTTCCTTTTTGATATTGCGCGGCATATTGTCTACCGCCTCTTGTAAAGCCGCCGCCATTGCGCTTACGCCCGCGATATTCTCCGTACCCGCGCGGCGGTTACGCTCCTGCGCGCCGCCCTCGATTAAATTTTTAAGCTGAACTCCGTTACGGCAGTAAAGGAAGCCCACGCCTTTCGGTCCGTGGAACTTGTGCCCCGAAACGGACATCATATCGATATTGTCGTCAACCACGTTGACGGGGATATGCCCTACCGCCTGAACCGCGTCGGTATGGAAAACCACCTTTTTCGCGCGGCACGCCTCGCCGATTTCGCGTATAGGCAGAACCGAGCCGACCTCGTTATTCGCGTACATTACCGTAACCAACGCGGTGTCGGGACGGATAGCCGCGTCCACCTCCGCCGCGGTGATATTGCCGTGCGAATGGACGTCGAGGTACGTCACCTCGAAACCCTCCTTTTCAAGCTTTTTAAGAGTGTGTAAAACTGCGTGGTGCTCGAACGCGGTGGAAATTATATGCTTCTTGCCCTTTGCAAGCCCCGCGTAAGCCGCCGAGCGTATCGCCTGATTGTCCGCCTCGCTTCCGCCCGAAGTGAAGTAAATTTCGTTGGGCTTTGCGCCTATTACCGCGGCTATTTTTTCGCGCGCGCTATCCAGCGCTTCTTTCGCGATTTGCCCCACCGTGTGAAGGGACGACGGATTGCCGTACACCTCCTTTAAATAGGGGGTCATTGCCGCGATTGCCGTATCGCTCATAGCGGTCGTCGCCGCGTTGTCTACGTATACCGTTTTTGCCATTTGCAATATCCTACCGAATTAGTATGAATTCATTATAATAAATAATTCCTATCAAGTCAATAGGAATTAC
>CAMWWH010000031.1 GCA_947177975.1 uncultured Clostridia bacterium
AATTTATAAAAAGAGCGCGGACAGTAAAACTGTCCGCGCGGATAATTTTCGGTTAAATTTTACGCCATAGCGTTGAGCTTCTTTGCAAGTCCCGACTTCTTGTTGGCGGCGGTGTTCTTTTTGAGAACGCCTTTGGTTACTGCGCCGTCAATGGTGGAGCACACTTCGGGGAAGAGAGAGGTAGCCGCAGCTTTGTCGCCGCTTGCAACCAATGCAAGGAACTTCTTAATCTGGTTTTTAACCTGAGTTTTAACGACTTTATTCTGCTCCGTCTTCTTTTCTGTTACTAATGTGCGCTTCTTCGCTGATTTTATATTGGGCACGGTTCGTATCTCCTTTGGATATTTTCAACTTTAAATCTTGTGTAATTTTATCATAAAAAAAAGGGCTTGTAAACTGTTTTTAATCGTCTTTTACAATTTTTTTAATAATATTTTAACCTCTATAATATTTATATTATATGGAAAGACGGTCAACTTCGGTTGTGGTATTCGATAGCGGCATAGGCGGACTCAATCTTCTGTGTGCGTGCGCCGCGCGCGTGCCCGACGCGCACTATTATTATATTGCCGATACCGAGAACGTTCCGTACGGCAACCGCCCGCACGAAGAAATTATGCGGCTGACCCTTTCCGCGCTCGACGGAATAGAGGAGCTCGAACCCGCGGCGCTCGTAGTTGCGTGCAATACGGTCACGGCAAACTGCATTGACGAGCTAAGACATATGTATTCCTTTCCCGTGGTTGGTATTCAGCCGGCGGTCAAGCAGGCGGCGCGGTGCGGGGGAAGGTGTCTGGTACTGGCGACCAAATCCACAATCGCAAGCCCGTCTTTTATAAACCTCGTCAACCGTTTTGCGCCCGCGGATACGACGGCGGTGGGGTGCGAACAGTTAGCTGCCTACGTCGAGCAGAACGTGCTCTCGCTTCCGGAAGAATTGCCCGACGGCTTGCTGCCCGACGTTCGGGCGGACAGCGTCGTGCTTGGCTGTACCCATTACGCCTTTGTGAAGAGGCAGATAGAAAGCAAATATAATTGCCCCGTTTTTGACGGTACGGAGGGGACGGCGGCTCACTTTTTGGAAATTATGGGGATAGCCGACCACTCATATGCAAAAAACGGGGATTTTAGACCACCAACCGAAAAAGAGTTAAAAATAACGTATAAATGTCAAAATTCTGTAAAGTATGCACAAATTGTGAAATATTTGTTCAGTATTCATGGGCGGGGTTCATAAAAAATCTAAAAAAATTTATAAAAAATTTTGATTTTTTTGCGTTTGGTGGTTGACAGTGGGCAAGACGTATGTTATCATAATTACACCAACTGCTGAGGAAACAAATTCTATGCCTATGCTGACGGGTGAGTACAATCACCAACTCGACGCGAAAAACAGAATGAGAATACCCGCTAAGCTCAGAAAGGAGCTTGGCGACGAATTCTATTTCGCGAAGGGCACGGACGGTTGCTTGTTCGTATATCCGAAGGCAGAGGTTGAAGTGATTTTGGAAAAGTTGAAGGGCATCACCCTCGGCGATCCCCGCCAGCGTAACGTGCGCGCGTTCTTAAAGACAATTCTTTCCGTGAAGGAAGACGACCACGGCAGATTGCTTTTAAGCCCCGAAATGCGCGAGTTTATCGGACTTGAAAAGGACGACAAAGACTTGTACATCTGCGGCGCGGGCACGAGAGTGGAAATCTGGTCGAAGAAGACCTACGACGCATACTTCGGCGAAGAGGAATTCGATTACGATACGTTAGTCAAGAATCTCGGTATCTGATATGGAATTTTCCCATTTACCCGTAATGCTCGAAGAGTGCATGGAAGGGCTGAACGTCAAAGACGGCGGAATTTACTACGACGGAACGGTCGGCGGCGGAGGACACTCCTACGAAATACTGAAGAGGAGTTCGCCAAGCGGCAGACTGATAGCGACCGACCTCGACGACGACGCGATAGCGGCGGCAACCGAAAGGCTGAAAAAGTTCGACGGCAGATTTCAGATTTTCAAAGCAAACTACAAAGATTACCAAACGGCGTTTGACGGCGCGGGAATAGACAAGGTTGACGGCGTTTTGCTCGACTTCGGAGTTTCCAGCTATCAGTTAGATTGCGAGGAGCGCGGGTTTTCGTATATGAAGCCCAACTCGCCACTCGATATGAGAATGGACGCAAGCTCGCCCCTGACCGCCGAAGTGATTTTAAACGAATACGGCGAAAAGCAAATCGCGCAAATTCTGAAAGAGTACGGCGAAGAGAGATTTGCAAACGTAATCGCCGCGAACCTTATAAAGGCGAGAGCGGTAAAGCGGCTTACGACCTGCGGAGAGTTCGTTGAAATAATCGAGAGGAGTATCCCGAAAAAGTTTCAGCAGAACGGACCTGCGGCGAGAAAGAGTTTTCAGGCGGTAAGAATTGCCGTCAACGGAGAACTCGACAGACTTTACGAATGTGTAGTGGGGCTGACCCGAAGACTTAAAAAGGGCGGAAGGATAGCAATACTCACGTTTCACTCGCTTGAAGACAGAATAGTGAAGAGAGCTTTCAAAGAGATGGAGCTCGACTGCATATGCGACAAGAGTTTACCCGTGTGCGTGTGCGGTAAGAAAAAGGAAATAGAGATAATAACGAAAAAGCCTACAGTGGCAACCGTAAAGGAAATGGCGATAAATTCCCGTTCAAAATGCGCCAAATTGCGGATAGCCGAAAAAATATGATAAATCGATAAGGAGAAAGACAATGGCAGTCGATACACCCGTTTTAGAAAGAGTTACCGTTGAGGAAAAGAGGAAATACTCCGCACCTTCACGTTTTGACGTTATGGCGGAAGAGGAACATAACGCCCGCATAAAAGAGCATTATGCAAAGCTTATCAATCCCAAAAACAAGGTTGAGGACGTTCTAGGCAGCGCCGAAGTAAAGGCAAGCGCTCCCGTTGCAACGCCCGCGCCCGTAAAGCGTTCTATAACGGGCGGACATCCCTATAAAGTCGAAAACGCAAGGGCAGACGCGGCTATATTCCGTGCCGACAGCGCTATAAACGCTCAGCGCGCACAGGTTGCCGATACTACGGTTGCCGCTGCGGCTCCCGCGGAAGAGGAAAACGAGGACCTTCGTCCCACGCCCACGACAATACAGTATCAGACGATAGGCGTTAAAAACACCGAAGAGGCGGCGGAAGCGACCAAAACCAACTCGTTCGTTTTCGGTAAAAGGGAAAAGATTATCGTTGCCGTTTTCGTTGCGATAGTCATCGCTCTCGTAGCGATCGTAATCGTCAACGCGACCATAATTTCCAACCTTAACGCCGAAATTTCCACCGTTCAGGAAAGCATCACTACCGTAAAGGGTGCTATAGCGGGCGTCAATTCTTCCGTTAACGGCATCGTCGAAGAGATTATAACCAACGGCGCACAACTTAATTAAAACTTAAATTAAAACTTTATTCGGAGATTAAAACAATCAAACATCAAGGATTTTCCGTAACTGTTTTACAAAAGAGGTTATTGTCAGTGATATTGGCAATAGCCTTTATTTTTTGCATAATTTTCGCTCGGTTCTTCTACATACAAGCGGTTTGGGGCAGCGAGCTCGTTTACCGCGCTACCGACCAGTGGAACAGAGAAATACCCGTAATCGCCGCCCGCGGACAGATAACCGACAGAAACGGTCAACTGATTGCGGGCAACAGGACGACGTACAGCGTATTCGTCCGTCCCAACGCGGTCGTCGACCCGCTTGCGTGCGCCGAACAGCTTTCGGCGGCGCTCGGTCTGGACGAGGCTGAGCTTGCAAAGAGACTGTCGGGCGCAAAGGTGTCCGAGATAACGGTTGCGCGGCAGGTCGAAAAGGAAAAGATAGAGGAGCTGACTGCGCTTGCACTCGCGGGAGTATATTACGCCCGCGACAATACCCGCACGTACGCATACGGCGACGCGCTCTGTCAGGTGCTCGGCTTTACGGCTACCGACGGTACGGGACTTTCTGGTATCGAAAAGTATTACGACAACGTTTTGGCGGGTATCGACGGCGAGATTGCCTACACGACGGATATAGTCGGAGTGCAGACCGAAAAGTCCACCATAGTTTACCGCGAGGCGGTTGCGGGCGACGGCGTAAGACTGACGATAGATATGGATATTCAGCTTGCCGCCGAGCAGGCAATGCGGTCGGTATACATTTCGTCGAACGCGAAAAAGGTGTCCTGCGTGGTTCTCGACCCGACCGATTTCGGCGTGCTCGCTATGGTCAATTATCCGTCGTACGATTTAAACGACGTGCCGAGGGACGATACCGAAACTTTAAACGCGCTTTCGCGAAATAGTTTGGTAAGCGATATTTACGAACCCGGTTCAACCTTCAAAGTTGTTACTGCGGCGGCTAATATCGAGGAACACCTGCGCGGCAACAAAAAAGCGTTTTCGCCGTCGTACGTGTTCAACGGCAGCCGTACGCGCACGGTCGACAGTACTAAAATCAAGTGCTGGTCGGACCACTCCAACGGCAAGCATTCGAATCAGACTTTGGCGACCGCTTTAAACAACAGCTGCAACCCGTGCTTTACGGATATCGCGTTAGCTCTCGGCAAGGATAAATTCTACGAATATCTGACGGCTTTCGGACTGGGCAACGTTACGGGACTCGACTTCAACGGCGAGGCGCTCGGTATGCTTGTGCCGCCGTCGCTTGTAAGGGATTGCGACCTTGCGAGAATAGGGTTCGGGCAGACGGTGGCGGTCAGCGGCTTGCAGCTTGCGTGCGCGACGGCGGCGGCTGTAAACGGCGGCAATTACTACGTTCCGCACCTTTTGAAGGGAATAGTGTCGGCGGACGGCAAGAAGGTTGAAAACTATTCGCCTATATTAAAGCAGAAGCCGATAAGCGAGCAGGCTTCGCGTACGCTTGCCGAAATGCTCGAAGGGGTAGTCAAGGAAGGCAGCGGCAAAAAAGCGTATATCGAAGGGTACAGAGTAGGCGGCAAGACGGGCACGGCGCAGAAGTACGAGGACGGTCATATAGCGCAGGGCAAATACGTATCGTCTTTCGTCGGTTTTTTCCCCGCGAATAATCCGCAGTATCTCGCGCTGGTTATCGTAGACGAACCCGTCGGCACGTATTACGGCAGTGCGGTCGCCGCACCCGTTGCAAGAGAAATTTTCGAGGACATAATCAAAATCAAAAACATACCGCGTTTCGAGTGAGGTGAAAGAATGAAACTTGGCGAGCTTTTAAAGGATTTACGCTGCGATAAAATTATCGGAAGTACGGATACGGAAATTATCGGACTGTGCGCGGTTGCGGACGCGGCGGCAGCGGGCGATTTGTTTTTCTGCTACGGCGGCACGAACGCTGACGGTCACGACTTTGCCGAAAAGGCGGTGAAAAACGGCGCGGTTGCGCTTATCTGCGAAAGGGAACTCGATTTAAAGGTGACGCAGATTATAGTCGACGACGGCAGAGCGGCGATGGCAACTCTTGCGCGCACCTTCTACGGCTATGCGGATAAAAAGTTAAAGCTCGTTGCGGTGACGGGTACGAACGGCAAAACAACCACAACGTATATGCTCAAAAGCATATTCGACAAAAATAATTCGAAATCGGGCATAATCGGCACTTTGGGCATAGCATACGGCGATATATTTATATCACCCGAACTGACTACGCCCGACCCGCTCTTTCTGCACAGTGTTTTCGCGGATATGGTAAAGAGCGGAGTGGAGTACGTCTTTATGGAGGTGTCGGCGCACGCGCTCTACTTCGATAAGATAAGCGGACTGCACTTCGAGGCGGGTATTTTCACGAACTGCACTCAGGACCATCTCGACTTTTTCAAGGATATGCAGACCTATGCGGAGTGCAAGTGTAAGTTGTTCGAAAACGGACGTTGTGCGCTCGCGGTGCTCAACTCGGATGACGCGCTCGGCGCGGAGCTTATAGGCGCTTTGCCCGACGTCGTAAGCTACGGACTTGAAAATCCTGCCGACACGTTTGCGGTCAATATAACCGAAAAAATCGACGGCACGTCGTTCGTAATCAATCTTTCGGACGAGATTTACGAGATAAATCTCAAAATGCCCGCGCTGCACAATGTTTACAACGCTTTGGCGGCGGCAACCTGCGCGAAGGCTCTCGGCGTAAAAATCGACGTCATTGCCAAGGGCTTGGAGGCACTCGAAAGGGTGTCGGGCAGATTGGAGCGGGTTGCGGCTTTTAACGGCGGCGAGGTTTTCGTCGACTTTGCACACACCCCCGACGGACTTGAAAAGTCGCTATCCGCGCTGAAAAAACTGTGCAAAGGCAATTTATACTGTCTTTTCGGGTGCGGCGGCAACCGCGACGCGGTCAAGCGCCCGCTCATGGGCGAGGTCGCGGCGAAGTATGCGGATTTCATAATCATTACTTCGGACAATCCGCGGTACGAAGACCCCTACGAAATCATATCGCAGATAGAAGAAGGGGTTAAAAAGAGCGGCAGGAAATACGTGACGGTCACCGACAGAGAGGTGGCGACCGAATACGCGCTCAACCTTATAAACGCGGACGACATTCTGTTGGTTGCGGGCAAGGGCGGCGAAAATTATCAGGAAATTATGGGTATTAAACATAGCTATAATGACAATACGGTAATAAAAAAACTAATCAGTTGAGAAATAGATGAAAAGTTATTTGATAGCGTTGCTGTCGGCTTTCGCATTGGCGTTCGTGCTGACGGCGTTACTCACGCCGCTTCTTCGGCGGCTGAAAGCGGGACAGTATATCCTCGGGTACGTAAAAGAGCATAAAGGTAAGAGCGGCACGCCCACAATGGGCGGGCTGGCTTTTATTACTGCGGCGATTGTCGTCGCGATAATTTTTTACCGTTTTCAGAACCAGACGGTAAACCTGACGTTAATTACGGTTGCGGGCTTTATGTTAGTCGGCTTTTTGGATGACTTTTTAAAAATCTACCGCAAAGAAAACGAGGGGTTGAAGCCCTATCAGAAGATAATTTTCCAGCTTGCAATCGCAATTATTGCGGCGGTATATTGCTATATCAACGGCATAACGCGGCTGTACGTGCCCTTCGGCGGCGGTTTTTCCTTCGATATTTACTGGGGTATAATTCCGCTCGTGCTGTTCGTCTTTCTCGCAAGCGTCAACTGCGTCAACCTGACCGACGGTCTGGACGGACTTGCGGGCGGGACGAGCCTTGCGTATCTGGCGGCTTTCGGCGCAATGCTCTCTGTAAGCGGCAATCCGTCTGCGTGCCTGTGCTTTATAGGGGTGGGCGCTCTCGCCGCGTTTTTATTGTTCAACGTAAATAAAGCGGGTATATTTATGGGCGATACGGGCTCGCTGGCTCTCGGCGGGCTGATTGCGTGCGTAACCGTGTTTTCGGGTAACGCGTTGTATCTGCCGATTATCGGAATAACTTTCGTCTTTTCGGGAATATCCGTGATAGTGCAGGTCATATATTATAAACGGACAGGCCGTCGTGTGTTTTTAATGGCGCCCTTGCATCACCATTTTCAGATGAAGGGTTACACGGAATGTAAAATTTCCTACGCCTATGCGCTCGTTACGGCACTGCTCGGAATAATCTGTATAATTTTAATGTGAGGTCAAAGTGTATTTCGGAAATCAGAGGTTTTTGGTTGCAGGTTTATCGCGCTCGGGAGAGGGCAGTGCGGAGTTCCTTTTAAGGCGGGGCGCAAGCGTATATATTTACGACGACATCGTGACGGACAAGGTTGCGGAAAAGATTAAAGCATTGCAGGCGAAGGGCGCGATTGCGGTCACGTCCGAAACGCTTAACGACGCCGTTTCGATTTGCGATATCTTGGTTTTAAGCCCGGGAATACCCATCGACAACGCTCTGCCCGTAGCTTTCCGCAAGCTCGGCAAGGCGATAATAGGCGAGGAGGAGCTTGCCACTCTGTTTCTGCGCGCAACCGCGGTCGCCGTTACGGGTACGAACGGCAAGACGACTACCGTGTCTATGCTCGAACAGGTTGTAAAGGCAAGCGGCAAAAAGGGAGTTCCCTGCGGCAATTTCGGCAACCCGCTCGTAAACGAGGTCGAGGGGTTGGGCTTCGACGATATCGCGCTCATTGAAATTTCGTCCTTTCAGCTCGAAACGCTGTACAGTCTGCGCCCGCACATAGCGGTTATAACCAACATTACCGAGGACCACTTAAACCGTCACTACAATATGGACAACTACGTCTTTTTAAAGAGTAAGCTTATCCGCAACTTGCGCGAAAGCGAGTACGCCGTATTGAACTACGACGACGAGAGGGTGAGAAGCCTTGCCAAGGTTACGCGCGGCAAAGTCGTTTGGTTCTCGGCGCGTCAGCAGGTGGACGGCGCGTATGCGGAGGGCGGCGCGGCGTATTTCAACGGTGAAAAGTATTTCGGGCTGGAAAATATGACCGTCGGCGGAACGCACAACGTATACAACGCACTTGCCTGCGTAGCCGTTTCGGCAATTCTGGGACTTAACAAAGAGGCGAGCGCCAACGCAATCTGTAAATTCAGGGGCGTAAAACACCGCGTTCAGCTAATCGGCGAATACAACGGAGTTACGTACATAAACGACAGTAAGGGCACGAACGTCGACGCGACGATAAAAGCCGTTGACAGTGCAAACCGACCGACGATACTGTTGCTTGGCGGCAAGGATAAGGGTTACGACTACGCGCCGCTCTTCACGGCACTCGGCAAGAGCAAGGTAGTGCACGCTGTAGTTTACGGCGAAAACAGATTTAAAATGATGGACAGCGCGGCGCGGGCGGGATTCTATTCTTACTCGTCGTGCGCGGAGTTCGAAACCGCCGTCCGCCTTGCCACCTACATAGCCAGACCCGGACAGAGCGTGTTGTTAAGTCCCGCAAGCGCAAGCTTCGACGAATTTACAAGCTACGAAGAGCGCGGCGACAAGTTTACCGAGATTGTGGAAGGTCTGCGCGATGAGGGCTAAACTTTTAAAGCGCACGGAAATTCAATCGGAAGGCAAAGAAAAAAAGGCGGGAGATATCCCGCTTTTAGTTTGCATTTTTTTAATGGTCGCCTTCGGCTGCGTAATGATTTATTCGGCAAGCTCGTACGTGGGCGAGGTGCAGTACGGCGACAAGCTGTTCTTCGTAAAAAAACAGCTTATCGGCGCGGTTTTCGGCACGCTTGCGTTTATCGCAATACAGTTTCTGCCGTATCAGAAGCTTGCCAAGCTCAAAATACCCGCCGTGGTTGTTGCGGTAATTCTGCTCGTTTTGGTATTCGTGCCGGGGGTGGGCGTTCCCAACTACGGCGCAACGCGCTGGATAGGCTTCGGCTCGTTCACTCTGCAACCGTCCGAAATCGCAAAATACGCTTTCGTCATTTTCGCCGCCGCGTACTTTTCGAAAAATTACGAAAAGGTGAAAACCCTGCTCGGAGTTCTGCCCGTGCTTGCCGTCGGCATACTGTTCTGTCTGCTGATTATTGCCGAGCCGAATATGTCTATTACGATGTGCGTCGGGCTCTTAATGTTAGCAATGATATTTTTAAGCGGAACAAACTTAAAGACTTTTGCAATCATTATGGTGCCTTTTCTAGTTGCCGTGCCCGTGCTGATTATACTCGAACCGTACAGATTACAGCGGTTGAGCGCGTTTATCGACCCGTGGGCTTCGCCCAAGGGCGACGGCTATCAGCTCATACAGTCGCTGTACGCGTTAGGTAACGGCGGACTGTTCGGAGTGGGGCTTTTCAATTCCACGCAGAAATACAGATTTCTGCCCTTTGCGGAAAGCGACTTTATTATGTCCGTTATGGGCGAAGAGCTCGGCTTTTTCGGACTGGTAGTATTTTTCCTCGTCAGCGGGTTTATCGTATACCGCGGCTTTAAAATCGCCTCGCAATGCAAGGACAGATTCGGTTTTCTGCTTTCGGCGGGCATAACGCTCGTGTACGGCATACAGGTTGTAATCAACGCGCTGGTCGTGAGCGGCACTATACCGCCGACTGGATTGCCCCTGCCGTTGATTTCGAGCGGCAATACGTCGCTGATAATTACTATGACCTCGATGGGGGTGCTGTACGCGGTGTCGCGCACGAATTAACACCGAAATTGTAATTCCCATATAATAAAGTAGGGCAAAAAGCGGCTTATGTCCGCTATATTTGCTCTGATTTATTTTTACATAAAGGGAGTTGTTATGGATAAGTACGTTATCAACGGCGGAAATCCGCTGTACGGCTCGGTAGATATTCAGACGGCTAAGAATTCGGTGTTGCCCATACTTGCGGCAAGCGTGTTGACGGACGAAAAGATTACGGTGCGCAACGTACCCGCAATCACCGACGTGCACAATATGGTCAAAATACTCGCATGTCTGGGCTGCCGTACGGCGTTCATCGGAAACGACGTGGAGATAGATTCTTCGCACGCGGACTGCTACAAAATCCCCAGCGTCCTCGCGCGGGAATTGAGGTCGTCGGTATTTCTGCTCGGCTCGGTAATATCCCGCTTCCGCAAGGCTAAAATCGCATACCCGGGCGGTTGCGACATAGGATTGCGCCCCGTCGATTTGCACCTTAACGGTTTAAAGCGGCTGGGGGTAAGAATTACCGAAGCTAACGGATACATATCCTGTGAGTGCGACAAACTCACGGGAAACGAAATTATGCTGGACTGCCCCAGCGTGGGCGCCACGGAAAATATAATGCTTGCGGCGGTGAAGGCGGAGGGCACGACGGTCATAAAGAACGCCGCGCGCGAACCCGAAATCGAGGACTTGCAGAGGTTTTTGAATTTAATCGGCGGTAAGGTGTCGGGCGCTGGCAGCGGAACTGTGGTTATACAGGGAGTGGAAAAACTCGGAGGAGGCGAATTTCTGCCCATCTGCGACAGGATAGAGGCGGGCACTTTCTTAATCGGCGCGGCTATGTGCGGCGGGGAAATTCAGCTAAACGGCGTAAACGCCGAACTTATAAGTTCGCTTTTGCATAAACTTCGCGAAAACGGTTGCAAAATCAGAGTAAAAGATGATAAAATAATTTTAAGGTGCGATAAGCGTCCCTATTCGGTCAAGACTATCGAAACTCAACCCTATCCTGGATTTCCTACGGACTTGCAGGCGCAGATGACGGCGCTCTGCTGTATCTGCCGCGGACACTCGATAGTTACGGAAAACCTTTTCGAAACGCGTTATAAATACGTGCCCGAGCTCAAAAAGATGGGCGCGGACATAACCGTTATCGACAGAAACGCGTTTATCCGCGGGGTTGAAAAGCTGAAGGGTGCGGAGATGCTTGCGCACGATTTGCGCGGCGGTGCGGCTCTGGTCATAGCGGCGCTCGCGGCGGAAGGAAGAAGTGAAATTTTCGATATATCCCATATCGACAGGGGATATGCCGATTTCGAATATAAATTGAGGGCACTCGGAGGAGATATCGTTCGGGTTGCCGTATAAAAGCGGTATGAAGTACGTAAGAAAAGTAATGGCTGTTGGACTTGCGATAATCTTTTTAATCGCGCTCGTTATAGGTGCGGGCGTAATACTTTCCGTGCGCAACGTAAACGTTTCGTTTATCGAGTATTCGGGGAGGTATTCGGAGGATTACGCGGCAACCCGCGCGAACTTAAACAAGCTAAAAGGTTCGGGATTGCTGTTTGTGGGCGACGACGACGTCTACGGCAAGGTTACCTCAACACAGGTGCTTGCGGTGGAAAGCTACGAAAAGAAATTTCCGTGCACCGTAAATATCGTACTTCGCGAAAGAATAGAAACTTTTACATATAAAACCGACGAGGGCTATTCGGTCTACGACGAGCTCGGCAAACTGATAAAGGGCGGCGTCGAGGGAGAGCCGAAGAACGCAGTCGACGGTTGCCCCAACGTGCTTTTGGAATGCAGTGAAAACGATATCGAAGAGCTGGCTGCTCTGTGCGCGGCTTTCAACGAGAATTTCGGCGCTCTCCGCAGAGTGGTAGAAAGCGTTAAAACTTCGAAATTCCCCGGTTTGCAGCTCGTCGATATAAACCTTTACAGCGGTCTTAAAATAACCGTACTCGACTGGAAAACTTCCGGCGCGGCTAAAATCAAGAAAGCGTATGACGAATACAAAGTTATGAGCGAATACGGCAAGATAAACGGCTCGATAACCGTTTAAAAAGTAATAAGACGTAAAAACGGAATAATCAAGGCATATATGCGGTCCGATTTATATTTTCGGACCGCATTTTTACGTCGTACAGTTGACAAATAATATTTACTATTATATAATAGTAAATGGTTGAAAACCATACTACGTCAAGTGCGGGAAAAAAGAGTGCGAAACAAAAGCGTAACGGTGTTGGATATACGTTCGTCCGAAATATGTGCGGCGATTGCCGAAAAGGGCGTTAACAATACTTTTATCATCAAAAGCAAATATTCCAAGTCCTATGAAGGATACGCCGAGGGCGAAATTCTGGATATCGACGATTTCGTTTCTGCGATAGCGGAAGCACTCGGTAACATAATTTCGTCGGCGGGTTCAGCCGTAAAGCGGGTTTACATAAGCGTTCCGTGCGAGTTTACCGAAGCGGTTCAGACCGACAAGGTGATTTCCTTTCAGTCGTCGCAGCGCATTTCTCAGCGCCACGTCAACAGTATAATACAGGCTTCCGAACCCGCGGTTGGCGAGGACGAATCCGTGATAAAATGCGGCGCGCTGTACTACGTGCTTTCGGACAAGCGCAGGCTTGTCAATCCCTTGGGTATGGTAAGCGACAGTCTGCGTGCAAGGCTGTGCTTTTTTAAATGCAAAACGGTTTTTACCGATACGGTAAAGCGTGCGTTAAAAGGATTCGAAGCGGTTAAAGAAATTAAGTTTTTACCGCAGAATTACGTCGAGGGGCTGTATCTTTTCGCTCCAGAAGAGAGGGACGGCTATTCAGTGCTTTTCGACCTCGGCGCGATTTCTTCCACGTTCAGCGTAGCGTGCGGCGACGGCGTCGCTTTCAGTGAAGCGTTTTCGATAGGAATAGCTCACGTTGCGGTGCTTTTGATGGAGGCGCTGGACGTGCCTTACTCGGTTGCCTACGAACTGATAAAAAAGGTCAACCTCAATGCAAAGGATACGCTAAACGCAGTGTGCGAGTATACGGAAAACGGCGAGATTTACCGTTATTCCGCAAACGAGCTGCGTTCGCTTATAAGGGAAGGGCTGGACGGTATATGCGAGATGCTCGAAACGTGTCTGCGCGCGTTTACGCCCAAGGATTTAAGTAGCGCGACGATAAATATAACTGGCGAAGGCGTCGGCGTTATCAGAGGAACGATAGAACACTTTTCCTCGCGGCTGGTTATGCCCGTCGAGGTGGTTGCACCCAAACTGCCGTACTACGACAAACCGCAGTTTTCTTCACTTTTCAGCTTGCTGCATGCGGCGCTCGACAGTGAATTGGTTTAATAATTTTTACGATTTCGGAGGATGAATTTATGTTTAACGATTCAGCTATAAATACAAATATTTCGGGTAAGGCAAAAATCAAGGTTATCGGCGTCGGCGGCGCGGGTAACAACGCCATAAACCGTATGATCGAGGCGCGTATAAATTGCGCGGAGTACGTCGTAGTCAATACCGACTCGCAGATTCTCGCGCTTTCGCCCTGCGAAAATAAAATTCAGATTGGCGCTCAGCTTACCAAGGGCTTGGGCGCGGGTGCCGACCCCGACGTCGGAATGAAGGCGGCGGAAGAGAGTAAGGAAATTTTAACCAAGGTCATCGAAGGCACCGACCTTTTGTTCATAACCGCGGGTATGGGCGGCGGCACCGGTACGGGCGCGGCTCCCGTAATCGCCAAGATTGCAAGGGATATGAAAATCCTCACGGTTGCGGTCGTAACCGAGCCGTTCTCGTTCGAAGGCAAAAAGAGAATGGAAAATACCGTCAAGGGATTGGACAACCTCAAAAAATACGTAGATACGCTCATCGTTATTCCCAACGACAAGATAAGAACGATTGCGGACAAGAATACCACTATGGTCGACGCGCTCCGCATTGCCGACGAAATATTGAAGCAGGGCATAAAGGGTCTTGCCGAGCTCATCGTTAACCCCGCGCTCATAAACCTTGACTTTGCAGACGTAAGGACGATTCTGAAGGACAGAGGCATAGCTCACCTCGGCGTCGGCGTTGCAAAGGGCGAAAACAGAATTATCGAGGCGGTGCGCGTTGCGGTCAACTGCCCGCTTTTGGAAACGACTATCGAGGGTGCGCAAGGCGTAATTTTAAACGTTGTCGGCGGCAACGACCTGACTTTTGCAGAGGTTGCGGACGCAGCGGAGCTCGTGCGCAGTGTAGTCGACGCGTCAGCTAATATAATTTTCGGCGCGCGTATCGACCCCAACGTTCAGGACGAGGTGGAAATTACCGTCATAGCGACGGGCTTCCCCGGATACGAAAACACTCAGAACGAAGAACAGCAGAGGGCTTATACGAGCGGACAGCTCTATACTCAGCAGTCTTACAGTCAGAGTATGGGCAGAATGTCCGTAAACGAGCCGTACTATCCTCAGCAGAGGGTTGCGCCTCAGCCGCAGATACAACCGCCCGTACGTACGGCGCCTCCCGTTCAGCACGTGCAGACCGTACAGCATGTACAGCCTGTTGAACAGCCTACGGTTAAGCCCGTCGAGCAGGAGCCGCAGGTCGAGCGCCCTTCCGATAAACAGGTGCCCAAGTTTGCTCAGCTTTTGCACCGTTTCGGCAGAAAAGACGGCGACAGATAAATAAGATTATTGCTTACGGCGCCCGCGTTTGCGGGTGCCGTTTTTACATTATTCGTCAAAACAAGCTAAAAGCGTGATAATTTTCGCGTAAAATTCATAATATTTATTATGACCGAAAATATTTTGACTGAATTCGACAGTTTTTTCTTTCTTGGCATAGGCGGAGTAAGTATGAGCGCTCTCGCTAAAATTCTACACTCGTCGGGTAAAAAAGTTGCGGGGTGCGACCGTTGCGAGGGAGAATACACGCAGTCGCTTAAAAGCGCGGGCATAGACGTTACAATCGGTAACGTTTGCAGTTTCGATAAATTTCAGGTTGTGGTCTACACGGACGCGCTTGCTGACAGCAATCCCTCGATAATTGCGGCAAGGCGGCAGAAAAAAGTGTTGATATCCCGCGGCAGACTGTTAAGCGCGCTGACCGAAAATTTCAAAAAAACGGTCGCGGTGGCGGGGTGTCACGGCAAGACGACGTGTACCGCCATGATTTCGCATATCTTTTCCTGTGCGGACACAAATTTCACATCGCATATAGGCGGCGACGACTTAAAGTTTACCAACGCTTACTCTTGCGGCAACGATTATTTGATAACCGAAGCCTGCGAGTACAAAAAAAATTTTCTGTACTTAAAACCCGATATTGCGGTAATTTTAAACAGCGACGCCGACCATCTGGACTGTTACGGAAGCGCGGAAAATCTGAAAAAAGCGTATCTGCAATTTGCGGGTTCGGCAGAGCAAGTCGTAAAGCTTTACGGCGATCTGAACGAAGCGGACGGCGTAACTTTCGGCTTTGACGACAGAGCTACTTATTACTCGAAAAATATCAGAAGCGAACGGGGAAAATTCACGTTCCGCGCGTTTAAGAACGGAAGCGAGCTGGGAAAGGTAAAGCTTTCGGTTTACGGCAAGCATAACGTTTTAAACGCGCTTGCGGCGATAGCCGTAGCAGACTTGTGCGGGATAGATTTCGAAAAAATATCCTGCGGACTTTCGCAATTCAAAGGGGTAAAACGGCGGTTTGAAGAGATAGGGTCGTACAACGGAGCGACGTGCATTGCCGATTACGCGCATCACCCGAACGAAATAAAAGCCGCCGTAAAGACTGCGAGAATGCTTACGGGCGGCGAATTATACGTGGTATTTCAGCCGCATACGTACAGCAGGACGAAAGACTTGTTTAAAGAATTCGTGCGCACGCTGTCAGCGGTAAAGCGGCTTTTGATTTACAGAACTTTTGCGGCAAGAGAGTATTACGACGACGCGGGCAGTGCGCTTACGCTGTCGAACTCCGTCAAACGTTCGGTGTACGGTGACTGCGAAAGGGACATCGAAATGTTTTTGTCGGGCGCGAGGTGCGGCGACACGGTGCTGTTTTTAGGTGCGGGCGATATTTACGAAATCGCAAAGTCGGTGGTGGACGGTTAAAATTCTATAGCCCGTCCCGACCGTTCGCACGCATACACGAAATCGACGAACTGTTTTGCACGGCGGGGTGAACGCCCTCCGTTGACGATTGCCCAGCGCTCGGCGAGAGCCTCTAACCGTTCGGTCGGAGTGTCAAGCCTGCAGTCTGTGGCAAGCTGTCCGACAATCGAAAGGTATTGCGCCTTGTCGGTCGAAGAGAACATAACGGTCAGACCGAACCTGTCGGATAGGGACAGCTGTTCCTCGATACTGTCCGCGGGGTGTACAGAATTGTCGCGGTCAGAAAAGCTCTCTCTCACGACGTGTCTGCGGTTGGATGTTGCGACAATCATAACGTTATTGCCGTAAACAACCGAGCCTTCGACCGCCGATTTGAGCGCGGACGTCTTTTCGTCCTGCTCGTCGAGTGTTAAATCGTCAATAAAGATAATAAATTTGAGCGGCAGCGGAGCAAGCTGCTGCTTGATTTTTTTAATCGACGGCAGATAATTTTTGTCGAGCTCGACGAGGCGAAGCCCCTTGTCGCAGTAAGCGTTCAGCATCGCGTGGACGGTGGAGGACTTGCCCGTGCCTCTGTCGCCGTATAACAGCATATGCGCAAAAGGCAGATTTTCCAGAAAGTTTTTGACGTTGGTTTCTATCAGCGTCTTTTCGTTTTCGTAGTTTTTAAGTTGCGATAAAGTGACGTCGGCAGTGCCGCTTAAAGGAACAAACCCGCCGTCCGAATACCCGAAAGCTTTACCGTCAATAAACTGTCCGTAACCGTTTTCGCGGTAAAAATTTTCAAGATTGTCGATTAACAGCAATTCCGTGCAATCGAATTCGGGGAGCGGTCTGCCCAGACTGAAATCGTTGCCGTCGTGAAAAGCCGATAACGAATTAAAAATAATTTTCAAATCGCTTGAATATGCGTTTTTCAGATATGCAGAAATTTTATCGCCCTTGGCGCAACCTGTCGAGAATGCGTTCTCGTCGTGCAAAACGGCGCTCTGTACGGCTGATAAAAGACGCGTTTCCGCGCCTGCGCAAAATACCTCGTAAAGTAAATCGCTGTACGCCGCTTCGCTTTTTTCCGAATGGTAAACAAGCAAACTGCGGACAAGTCCGTTGCTTTCCAAATTTCGCAATACTTTTAATTGTGTAAAGTAACTATTCATAATTATGCGTATTTTTCCGTAGATTTTTGAGATATTATACACCAATTACGCTAAATATGCAATTTTTTTTGTGTACATTATCAAATAAAAATCCATTATCGCTTGACTTTGTCGGGGCGGAGAAATATAATAGTACACAAATAAAATCATTTCTGAAAGGAGAAAGAGTTTATGTCGAAAATCTATTATCAGTCCGATTGCGATATAAAGGTATTAAACAATAAAACGGTAGCCGTAATCGGCTACGGCAGTCAGGGTCACGCACACGCGCTGAACTTACGCGAAAGCGGAGTGAAGGTTATCATAGGCTTGCACGAGGGCGGCAAGAGCTGGCCCAAGGCAGTTGCGGCAGGCTTCGAGGTCTATACGGTTGCGGAGGCTACCAAGCGCGCCGACGTTGTAATGATTTTAATCAACGACGAAAGACAGGCGAAAGTCTATAAGGAAAGTATCGAGAAGAACCTTAAAGAGGGTGCGGCTCTCGCGTTTGCGCACGGCTTTAACATTCATTTCAAACAGATTGTTCCTCCCAAGAACGTCGACGTGTTCATGATTGCGCCCAAGGGTCCCGGACATACCGTACGCAGCGAGTATCAGGAAGGCAAGGGCGTTCCCTGCCTCGTCGCTATAGAGCAGGATTATACGGGTAAGGCTCTGAACGTTGCGCTTGCTTACGCCGCGGGTATCGGCGGTGCGAGAGCGGGCGTTCTGGAAACGACCTTCAAGTGCGAAACCGAAACCGACCTTTTCGGTGAACAGGCGGTTCTTTGCGGCGGCGTAACGGCTTTGATGAAGGCGGGCTTCGAAACGCTTGTCGAGGCGGGTTACGACCCCAAAAACGCATACTTCGAGTGCATACACGAAATGAAGCTTATCGTCGACCTTATCTACAAGGGCGGCTTCTCGCTTATGAGATATTCGGTGTCCGACACTGCGGAATACGGCGATTACGAAACGGGCAAGAGGCTCATAACCGACGAAACCAAGAAGGAAATGAAGAAGGTTCTGGAAGAAATTCAGGACG